>DATIQS010000082.1:0-9234 GCA_035470605.1 Fibrobacteraceae bacterium | reverse complement strand
AGAAGGGCGACGACCACCGAAAAGGATGGCATCCACAGGAACGCCATTGGGATCTTCCCATTCTGGAGCGATCGCCGGACACTGTACGGCAGGCGCTGTGAAGCGGGAATTAGGGTGGGAACTAGGGGCCTGAGTCTTATCGGCCTTGTTCTGCACCCAGGGTTTGCCCTTCCAATCGATGAGCTTTCCCGGAGCATCGTAACCAATGCCTTCCCACCAAACATCGCCGTCTTCTGTGAGAGCCACGTTGGTATAAATGGTGTTCTTTTCCACCGAATGCATGGCATTAGGATTAGACTCCATAGAGGTTCCTGGAGCCACGCCAAAAAAGCCAGCCTCTGGATTGATGGCATACAGACGCCCGTCCTTACCAGGCTTCATCCAGGCAATGTCATCACCGATGGTTTCCACCTTCCAACCAGGAACGGTTGGAACCAACATGGCAAGATTCGTCTTACCACAGGCGGAAGGGAAGGCGGCACAAACATATTTGGACTTGCCTTCAGGGTTAGTCACTTTCAAGATCAGCATGTGCTCAGCCAGCCAGCCTTCATTGCGGGCGATGACTGTGGCAATGCGAAGAGCAAGGCATTTTTTGCCCAGCAGAGCATTTCCGCCATAACCGGAACCATAGGACCAAATGGTCTTCTCTTCCGGGAAATGGGCGATGTATTTCTTATCAAGAGGAGCGCAGGGCCATAGTCCCAAATCGTCTTGGCAGGATTTTAAGGGTTTGCCCACAGAATGCACGCAGGGAACGAACTCGCCATTATCGCCGAGGACATCCAGTACACGCCTTCCCACACGAGTCATGATGTGCATATTGCAAACAACGTACTCGGAATCGGTTATTTCCACGCCGATTTTGGCGATAGGGGAACCTACCGGGCCCATAGAAAACGGAATCACATACATGGTGCGGCCATGCATAGAACCCGTATACAGGCCCTTCATTGTCTTTTTTAGTTCGGCAGGATCAATCCAGTTGTTGGTCGGACCCGCGTCTTCCTTGGTCTTGGCTGCGATAAAGGTACGATTCTCCACACGGGCCACATCAGTAGCATCGGAGCGGAAAAGGAAGGAATTCGGGCGTTTGGTCAAAGCAATGGCGACGCCGCTGTCCACCGCTTTTTTCATCAGGGTGTCATATTCAGCTTTGCTGCCATCGCACCAAACGATGGAATCGGGTTGCGTCATCTTCGCGATTTCGTCAACCCAAGCGAGCAACTTGGAATGCTTGGTTGGAGCGGTCATTTGTTCTCCTTGAGAGGGTAGGGTGAAACGTGTTAAAAACCGGGAAAAAGTTAAATTCTTTTTCGGTCGCGGATGCCTATTGACAGAATTTTTATAGGCTTTTTCCGCATTCCCTACCCCGGCAGCCGATATTGGACTGCCTCTATGAGATCCTCTTTTCTAATTTTTTCGGTCCCCCTTAAATCAGCGATAGTTCGGGCAACTTTTAACATCCGTAGGGAAGCCCGCGCAGAGAGGCGTAAACGTCGGGTGGCCTTTAGAAGAGTATCTGCCGCCTCTGTGGACAAGGCGCAAAAACGACGCACATCCTCATATCCGAGCCTAGCATTCCAGACCCAGCCACGCTCCGGTGCAAAACGATGACGCTGCCGCTCCACTGCGGCCAAGACTCGATCGGCAATCACCTGGGAGGACTCCCCTTGCACAGGATGTAAGAGGTCAAACGGTTGTGACGGGACATGAATTTGCAAATCGATACGGTCTAGCATTGGCCCAGAAATTCGTTGACGATATCGAGCAATTTCAGCAGGGGTACACCCGCACTCATGCGAAGGATCCAAGCTGTAGCCGCAAGGACAAGGGTTCATGGCAGCCCCCAAAAGGAACCGGGCGGGCCATGTAATGGTATCCTGAATTCGCGACACGGTGACCTGTCCATCCTCCAAAGGCTGGCGCAAGGCCTCAAAACTTGCACGGGAGAATTCAGGGAATTCGTCCAAAAATAAAAGTCCATTGTGCGCGAGACTCACCTCTCCCGGACGGGCTCTTCGTCCCCCCCCCACCAAAGAGACTGCTGAAGCCGTATGGTGAGGTGCGCGAAAAGGGCGCTCGATCAAAATTCCTGCCCCCGCATCAAGCAGTCCCGTACAAGAGTGAATCATTGTGGACTCCATCGCTTCTTGTGGAGTCAAAGGAGGCAGAATTCCAGGAACACACTGAGCGCACATCGTCTTTCCAGAACCAGGGGAGCCCACCATCAAAAAATGATGCCCGCCTGCCGCCGCGATTTCCAACGCCCGACGAACAGATTCCATTCCCTGCACTTGCGCAAAATCCCGCCGAAACGGAGAATTCAGTTGGATAAATCGTTCTGCACAACCTCCCCGTTGAAATTTTCCTACGGAGATGTCGGATAGCAGTGCCACACATTCAGTAAGAGTTTCCACCCCTGCAACCTCCAGCCCCTCCACCGAAAGAGCCTCTTGCAAATTCGGCAGGGGAACCACCAACCGACGCCCTTGCTTTCGTGCGCAACAGGCAACGGAAAGGACTCCATGAGCAGGCTGTATATGGCCGTCCAACGAAAGCTCCCCAAACAACAGGGTTTCCTGTGCCGGAACGCTATCAAACTGTTCCGTTGCCAGCAGAAGCCCCACCGCCAGAGCCAAATCAAACGAGCTCCCTTCTTTACGCAAATCAGCCGGAGCTAAATTCACAGTGATTCGCCTGTTCATCGGCTGAAAACCGCTGGCACGCAAAGCAGAAACCACCCGCTCCCGAGATTCTCGCACAGCATTATCAGGGAGCCCAACCATGGAAAATCCAGGGAGTCCCAAGGAACTATCGACTTCAATCACCACGGGAAGGGCATGAATCCCCACCAGGGTTGCGGTAAGAACTTTACGGACCATATGTCAATGCAAGGAGCCGGCACCCGTTCAGGAAGGAAGAGGTTGGGTACCGGCCCCTTGGGGGCTCATTTATCTGGATGCAAGGCGTTCTGATATTCCTCCAGAACCGCTTGTTCCAGACGTTCACGCAAATCCTTCGTAATGGGATAAAAAAGGCTGCGATAATCCTCTCCTTTATAGTTTGGATCATTTGGATAAGAAACAAAAAGCCCGTTGGAGCCATCCACCACACGCAAGCCAGTCAATTGCATTTGTTCATTGAGTACGACCCGAGCAAAGGCCCGGGTCTTGCCTACTGGATCCTTGAGGATATAGACCTGCACATGAGTCGCTTGTAGACATTCCATTTCTGTGCTATGGGGAATCTCGGACGAAGTATTCTTTTTGGCCATTTCGGCAACTCCTCTTTTAGGGTGTTGCATCAGAGAAGGCAAATTCCATACCCAAATTTTCTGGCCGAACTGGTTGGAAAAAAGCCATTTTCATAGATTAAAAGAGAGCTCAAAAATGATTAAGCATTGTTTAAGCACACGATAGCCAACCATGTTGCAGGAATCCAGAATTGAGGAATTAATTTCCCAGGCCTACGCAGGAGTCCCTAGCTTAGACTGCCAGGGTTGTCCAGGCGATTGCTGTGTAAGCCCGACCATGACCGCTCCAGAGTTTGTGCGCATGATGCACTGGGCAAGGCAGCATTTCACGGAAACTCGCCTCATTGAGATATTACGCAGCCCTAGCCGGGAACATCTAGAATTCGCGGATAATGTTTTCTGCCGTTTTCAAGGCAACAACGGTCTTTGCACCAACTATGAAGGCCGGGCTCTGGCTTGTCGTTTGCATGGGCACGAAGCCATGCGCGCCTTTGCCACAAGCGATTCCGAATTTTGTCATCGCAATCCCCCAGGAAATACAGCCATGTTATCCGAACAAGTGGAGCCTTTGCTGGAGAATATCCGGCAAACTCTTGTTCTAGCGGGGATTTCTTATGAGCCGCCTTATTTCCTGCTAAGCCTGAACCTGGAATCCTGGATTGATCTCGCCTATCATTCAGAGTGGGCTGAGCATCGGCCGACACTGGCTCCGACTAGCCAGTATCTGTCGTCATGGCTAGAACTCCCCCCCATGCGCTTTCGCCCATGTCATACGACCCTAGAAGGAAAATTAAAGGCCATCGATCGGCTATTCGATGCCATTGAAACTGGGATTTTTCCCTCTGTGGGTGAAATTTTGCGAGAGATTCGCGAGGATTTCCCTTCCTGTGGTTCCTATTATTTAGAAGAATCCAAAGCCATGGATCAGATGTTCCGGGAACAAGCGACAGCAAAGCGTTAGACTGAACGATCGAGTTATACACAGAATTGATGTTCCTCTGTAATGAGGTGGCCCCACTGGGCCGGACAGTGAAGGCCCAGTTTTAGATCCTAGGCCGATACCTCTCCCCGTGGTTGTCATAATATAGGGCACCTCTAAAAATTAGCTTTGAGGCCATTTCGAGCGAGATTGATGCAATCCAAGAAAGAACAGGCAAAACGGCAGGCTGAGCAACCACTTGCGACGGTGCCGCTTAGTGGAGTGCTGTCCTCTATGAGGAAGGCCTACTTGGAGTAGGTTGAGGACGGTTTTGTCTGTTTTGATGATATCTCCGTCCTGATATGCCAGTTAGGCTTTAGCCGTTACTGGTACATATATCCTCAGCTGAGGAAAGCTTTGCTTGGTTACGGAGACATATACTCCACTGAGTACGCAGGAGAGCGCAATCGTAGCCGGAATGAGCCAAACGGGAATTTTTAGAGGTGCCCAATCTAACTAAGCTCCCTGTCCGATTTCCGGGGTCCACCTCAACGCCAAGGCAAAAACCTTTTGATTTCGAGTTGGGCGGACTTAAGCCAGCAACGTCCGGGGCAGGCGACAGTCTTCGAGACATCGTTCCAAAACAAGCAGTGCTGGCAGGGATCGACAAACAGGAGGCGAATTTTTTTGAAGCTCCCCACAATCAGGATGGCAATGACCAGGACAGAACTCAACCAGGCCCACCAGCCTCCATCTTGCAGGAGCTTATAGACCGTTGTGAAATCCGAGACTCCCGCCAACTGACTCCCTAGGTGTTTCGCGGAAAGCCCGATCATGCCCAAACCAGAGTCGTCCCGCCAAAGGAAATTGGCCAGCAACCCTCCCGATAATGCCAAAAGGACCATCCCAACAACATAGTACAGCATCGTCCGTAATCCCATGGAGCGTCGAATCACCGCTAATTCTCCCAGATTGGTGGCGGGCCCAGCAATCAAGTAAGCGACCGCGACGCCAGGGCTGGCACCGAGCAACACGAGTTTCTGCACCACGGGTAATGA
This sequence comes from Fibrobacteraceae bacterium, assembly GCA_035470605.1. Classification (GTDB taxonomy): domain Bacteria; phylum Fibrobacterota; class Fibrobacteria; order Fibrobacterales; family Fibrobacteraceae; genus CAIRAY01. Next base: position 4,001 of record DATIQS010000082.1, on the reverse strand, counting down.
GGGCGTGGAACAGGTATATACCGGAAGACTCAAGGCGATCACAAACAACAAACTAACGAGCCCGGTGCCCCCGAGCCATGTCGCGATCCAACTGGAGGGGACAAGCACGCTGACAATGGTCGCCAGCGTCAGCCCAAAAAGCAAATCCAGACTGATCTCTGCCCCCAGGTCGAAAAAGGCCCAATGTCCAGCACGAGCCAAACGCCGCGGAAATGAACGCTTCCGATCTGCGGCAACGAGATCCGTTTCCCGCGACTGAAACCCCTTGCGCCTGGATGTGGGGGCTCCTGGGCCCTGGTGCCCTGAAGCCAGAACGCGGTTCCCGATCCAGCCCATCACAAAGGCTCCCACCAAAACGACTCCCACATAGGTGACCATAAAGCGGCCACCCAATAGGCTATAGCCCAACAACAAAGAAACTGGGGAAATGGCGGGCGCACTCGCCATGAACGATAACACGGTTCCCCGAGCCGCTCCACAGCGAACGAGTCCCACACTCAGAGGCACCACACCGCAGGAGCAAATGGGTAACAAGGCCCCAACCCCAATCGACTTCAACAAGGGCGCTAGGCCCTGAGGCCCCAGCCACCGCACCAGAAACTCCTGGGGAAGAAATTCACGGATTAGTGCGGCGACAAGATAACCGATCAGCACATAAGGCGCGGTTTCCACCAGGGTATACAGCAAGGTACTCACAAAAGAAAGGAGCGTATTCATGGGAAATCCACCCGAGCATGCCCCACATTCCCCGCCGCGTCATGGACGGCGATCTCCAAAGGAAGGCCATGCTGCAACGAGAAAACTCGCACCTCGATCTCCGAATGATCCCCATCCCAACGCACCGGAATCCAAACGTCTCCCTGCATCACCTGAATCGAATCCCCATTGGGAATACCAGAACCTTTTTCCCGCACAGCAATCCACAAGACAGGCAGCGGATGATACGGCCCCCAAATTTCCCCAGTGCGCACAGATCCGATTTCTGGAGCCCAGACATCCCGCGTCAGATCCAACCGTCCAAATTCTGTTCTTTGCAGACAATGTTTTCCGGCATCCATGCACACCTCCAGCGAGCCTCGTATGGGAAGGCCTTTTGGATGCAGATCGAGCCAGCAAAACCCAGAGGAATCTTGCCTTTCCCACGCTAACGCATTGGGAAACAAGGGACGCGCCGGTGTCAGAGATAACGTAACACCGTCCTGATTCCATGAAACAGGCCTTGCTGCGGACAACGGATAAATCGCGATCGCATGGGAATTCGAACCGCCTAGGGCGACGGTTCGAGTCTCGGGCCAGCGCGCCAGAATTGCAGAAACCATGACAGGTTGATGCGGTAGGCTATCGCAAATTCCGCGTTCAAGAACAAATTTTGCCGAGTCCAATAAAGACACAGGAACTCCAGCATCGCAGGCCCCAAAATCAATCCATGGACGCGCCAAGAATGTAAACAAAGGCGATCCGGCAGGGGCCCGAGGAGAAAGAGTGCCCTTTGGAGAACAGGCTGACCGGACTTTCAGACTCAATATTTTGGAATGGAAACGCGCATCCATCATTTCTAATGTCAACGGGTTCTGTTTCGCCTTTTTATCCGTGAGACGCACAAGATTGCGCAGAGCCATGGACAAATCAGAAGCATGCCCCTGAATGTTTGGATTGGGCACACTGCCCGGAGACATGGAGTACCAGAAACCGGGCAGCGAGTCCTGCGACTCAAGAACTTCCTCATGTAGGAACAAGGAGGACGCTCCTATTCCCAACGTTTGAGCCGCCTTCTGATAAAGCAATCGAGTTCCCTGGCGCAGAGAAATCCAATGCAAGCCCAAAGGTTCTCGCACACCGATTCGAGATTCGTCCAGCATCTTCAAGGCCAGACGTGGTTCACGAAAACTGGGGTCTACCTCAAGGCACCCCTCATCCAATGCCTTTGTGGACGTATATCGCACCCCACCATCGGGACGAGCAGCATCCCAGGCCGCAGCCCCAAGCAAACGCGGAGAGAGACTATCATGGCAAGCCACGCCAGCCTCACAAGGATCCAGAGTCACATGATGAACCGGATCCCGCAACTCCAAGCCAAGACGGGCCCCTCCATGACCGGAATTCCCACTATAGGCGATTACCTCATTTTCCTGGACCTGAGGTTGTTCGGCCTCCAACAACACCCACAAAATTTCATTTCTTCGCAATTTAGATTTACGAGCCCAGAAACGATTTTCCAGATCTTTTCCGAGCCAACTTAGGTGCCGTAGGACCCAAACATGCCCAGAAATGCCTTGTATCTGAAGCGAAAGACCCTCTGCTGCGGTTTCCCGCACCGTGACAATCCGTCCCGCCTCTGGAGCATGGACAGGAGAGCCTTCTGGGGCCGAAAGCTCCACCCCCATGGCATAACGCCCCTCCATTCTTTGTCCAAAGACAGCAGAAAGATACGCTGGTTTCCCTACAGGATTCCACGTGGGAGGTTCCGGGTTGTCCATCGGGCAGGCCAAGGCCATCGCTTCTGCAAGGAGCACAATGATCCCAAGCCTGCGGAGGCGCATCCGATTCCCCGTCAAACTGCCACTACCGAGTCCAGATAGATGGTAACGCTGAATTATCCGTATACAAAGTATCTCCAGACAACGAGGCGCTCGCGATCAAAAGACTGAAACAATAGAAACTGTCATTTAGAATCACTCCAATGCTACCATCTCCTCCACATGTGGCACCTTCGTTGAAATCTAACAGCAACCAGGGTCCCAAAATGTCCACCTTGCCTTCATCAGAATAGGCCGTCGCTCCTGTTCCCGCATCATAGGCCTGCAATGTCAATAAACTATCCGTGCCAAAGGTCATCTGGAAAATGTGGGTTCGTGAATCGATATTTGGGTAATCCCCCTGCCAGGTCGCTCCGGTTAAAGAGGACAGTTGTAACGAAGTGTCCAGCCCCCCATGAGCATACAAGGTGTCCATCACAGAAGACAGAGTACTCAGATAGAGGTTTGTCCCATCCGTTGTTGCGGTATAGACATAAAGCGTGTAACAGGACCCTACACATGTTCCAGAATTCACTAGGAGCAACCTGTTCTTTTGAATGTCATACACCCCGATTCCGTAATTCGTATCTGCAGAGCTTCCAGAGATGAAATCGCTTCGCATATAGCGTCCATCGGCATAAAAATCCAAATTGGTGGTAGTGTCTCCAGAAACCGTCTGCCAGGCTCCAACCACCTGTGAGGCTGTTCCCAACTGCACAGGATTGTTGGTTAGAGTCGTGTCGGTGATGGGAGAAAATTCGGACGTATCGGCCCCAGCCAACAGGGTATCATTGCGTAGCGCGAAAACCAGACTAGCGGGCATGTACGCGTCCACCTCCAGGGTATCACAAATCGCGCTGACCCCAATACAACTTTTGTAATCAAAGGCCATAACGCCTTCATCACCGAGGCTATAGAGTCCCACCTCCTGAATCAACAAGTCACCCGTGGTGTCATACATCAATTTCGAGAATATGCCCGAAGCACCAAAAACGTAAATGACCGTCAAACCGTCCTCATCAGGGAAAGAAGCAATCGATGGAATGTCCTCCATCGTGGCTGTTTCCAGCCCATCAGGCAAAACAATCGCCTCGGAAGAAGAAGACGCGGATGTTTGAGTCATGGAGGACGCCCCCTCGACAGAGGAAGAGCTTTCGTCATCTGGATTAGAGCTTTTATCGTTTCCCCCACAACCGACGAGCGTCCAAACGCACCAAACCAGCAATATTCCGTATTTCTTCATATCTCCACACTTCGTTGAAACAAGGTCCCTGAGCGCTAACATACCATTATTTTCCCCGTTTGTTACAGTCTCCCCGATTCCGCTGTGCTCTTGTATATTTGGCGTAGTCAGGGTCACGTCAAAATGCCCACGGAAGATTTGCTATTACGCCTGGTATCCATCCTGCTGGCGGCCCTTCTCGGAGGCTGGCTGTTGGATCGTTTGCGTCAACCCCCCATCATGGGTTACATCCTTGCCGGTGT
>DATIQS010000081.1:0-7173 GCA_035470605.1 Fibrobacteraceae bacterium | reverse complement strand
CAGGGTGAGCAGCAATGTATCCGCACTCACGCTGTCGGGGATCGAAAAGCGTAATCGCAAAATTGCCTGCGCAGGCAAATCCAAAGGTCCCACAGAAGCCAAGGTATCCACGCCAGAGACCACGGAATCCGCATGTGTGGGCACCACCGGAATGGAACCATAGCCACGCAAATCCCAATAAAAATCGGAACAAGCATAGAAACTCGACACAAAAGCCAGCCACAGGAGTCGCTTTTTCATGGAGTCCTTCCGCCAGTCAGAGGAATTCCAAGCCCTAAAGCGAAACGGCCGAAATGATCCGAGCCATAGCGGTATTCCAGTTTCACAGCCATGGGCCATGGCGTGCTCAAGAAAGACAAGGCTGCGCGACCTCCTGCCGAAGGCCCCCAGTCATGAAAGTTTTCACCAGGGCTGGACACCGTAGTATAGCGATATGCGGCATAGCCACCCAAATGGAGCTCCAAAGCTTTATTGCGGGAAGGCGAAACCCACACAGGTTGCATGAATCCACAATTCAGAGAGCCATGCCAGTCCGAAGAGGTGGCGGAAACATCCTGATTAAAACGCCAGCAGGAGAAATGCCCGTCCATCCCTAGCGTCCAGGCCGCCTTGGAAAAAAGATGATGCTCCAAAGCCAGCTCAAGTCCAATGGACCTCAACTCCGAGGGACCGGGCTCTGCAGCCCAGTCCGGCAAATTCTGGCCCAATGCTGTATTCAAAAACAACCAAGGCCTCTGCCAGACACGTGCATTTAACCAACGAAAATCGGGATCACTCCGAAGGCGGCATTCTGAAACCACTTCGGAACGTCGTTCCTGCAACTGAGTCAGACGCTGGCGAAGGGGCTGCAAAAATCGGGTGAAACCGTTATGCTCATAGACCTGTTTCACCAGTTGGAGACTCTCGTAATTATGAATTCGCTGTCGTTCCTGATAATCCGCCGTGTCCTCGCAGGGACGTTTGGGCATCGCTGGGGGAAATTTGGCTCGGATTGGAGTAAGAAACGAGTCGATTTGAGCTGAGTCCTCAGATAAGCCCTTTTGAACAGAAGCGATACTCCTATCCAACCAGGAAAGATAGGCCGTATCCAAATCCTGACTTTTCGGTTGATCCAATACATAACGGGGAAGCAATTGCAAACGAGGCAAGGTGTCCAGCAACACCATGTAGGTCCGATACTTCCTCGCAGGAGTATAAGGATCAATCTCTTGGGGAATACGCCCCTGCGCCTGAACAAGTCCACACGGGATGGTGTCTTTCCAGGTGTAAAGATATTGAGGCAACTCCAGTGGAGTCTTATGCTGCCCTCGTTCCAGATCCTGCCAAGTCGCCGGAGCATCTGCGCGTAAATACAGGATTCCCGGTGGATTGGCCTTGCGTAACGCCACCATACCCGAATCCGTGTGGATAAATAAAGCATCCGCATCGGCCAGGATCAGCGAATCGTTAAACAGAATCTCCGCCGCGCCAAAAATAGGCATCTGGTAACGATTTTCCTTAGGCCAGGTCGAAGGCCAAAAGAAAACCCGTTTGGTGGAATAAAGCATGTCGCTCATCGCCATTCGGTAATAACGGAAACTCCCTCCAGACTGAATTCGGTAGACAAAATCTTGAGTGCAAGCGGCCTTCTCGGTATCAATCTCAATGACATCTCCCGCCTGACGGTCCTCCTCATAAGCCGCAGAAACAGGAGTCGCAATGTCCAGGCAAAACCACACCACCAACAGACATTTCCAAGGGAAAATCCGTTTTGAGCAATAGTTTACCATGGCTCCAATCATCCCATTTTTCTGGATCGTTGTTCAGGATTTGACTGATTTACTGAAACGCACGAAGGATGTATTCCCGATGTCGCGTTTAGAGAGTACAGGGGTTTTAACAGGCCAGGCAACCGCGATGTCTGGATCATCCCAGGCTATTCCTGATTCGGTGGCACCATTGTACACAGAACTGCACTTGTATTGAACCTCGGCATAATCAGACAGCACGCAGAAACCATGAGCAAAGCCAACGGGCATAAAAAACATGGCGCAAGCTTGATCGTCGAGTTCTAATCCATACCATTTTCCAAAGGAGGGTGAATCTGGACGAATATCCAACGCGACATCCCAAATGCGGCCACGCGTACAGCGAATGAGTTTGGCCTGCCCCGGAGAACTCTGGTAGTGCAATCCGCGCAAGGTATTCTGGACGCTACGGCTGTGGTTATCCTGAACAAAGGTCTCATGGATTCCCAAAGCCTCGAATTTCTCGATGTTATAGGATTCGTAGAACCAGCCGCGGTCATCTTTGAACACATCTGGATAGAGAACCTGCAAACCGGCAATAGGTGTTATTTCAGACTTCATGGCCTCAATCTAATATTTCTAGAATGTTACGGTGAGGATGTCTGGAGCTGTCCGCCGGTTTTGTAACCTGCCATGGTGCGGCTAATTGCGATCAAACGTTAACGGTGACGAAAAGAATCCATTTCGAGGCTTTTCGGTTACGACGCTGCCAAATTCATCACGCTCAATTGCCATAATTCGTTCATTATGGCGCTTTCGCATTCCTGCCTTGGCTTTGCCTCACTCAAAAGCCCCCACGAAAGCGATGTCTTTAAAAGCCGACTAAATCCCGTAAACGTGCATAGATGTATTCGCGATACGGACTCTTGGGCATTTTTTCCAGGGTCTTTTTCATATCCGACCAAGCGACATACCCCATTTCCACGGACACTTCTTCGAGACAGGCAATCTTCAGCCCCTGACGAGCTTCCAGGGTATACATAAAATTGGAGGCCTCCAGCAGGGAAGCATGGGTTCCCGTGTCCAGCCAAGCAACGCCGCGACCTAGGCGTTTCACATACAAACGGCCATCTTCCAGATACATGCGATTGATGTCGGTGATTTCAAACTCTCCGCGAGGGCTGGGCCTAAGAGCCTTCGCCTTGGCCACCACGGAATTGTCATACACGTAGAGCCCAGGAACCGCATAACGGCTTTTCGGTTTCGTCGGTTTTTCCTCAATGGAAAGGACCTTGCCTTCGGCATCAAATTCCACCACCCCATAGCGTTCTGGGTCGGTCACCGGATAACCGAAAACGCGCGCCCCGACCTCCGTATTGAGGCCAGGCAACGAGACTTGGTTATTCCTGTCGAAGGAGCCCATAATATCCAGAAGGCTCATTTCGCCATAGAAGATATTGTCACCAAGAATCAAGGTACACGGATCATTCCCAATGAAATCCGCTCCAATTAAGAATGCCTGCGCAATGCCTTCCGGCTTGGGCTGCACGGCATATTCAATATGAATTCCCCACTGGGAACCATCCCCTAAAAGGCTCTGGAAACGAGGGACATCCAAAGGCGTGCTCACCAGTAGTATATCGCGAATGCCCCCCAGCATCAGTGTGCTGAGTGGATAGTAGATCATGGGCTTATCGTAGACAGGCTGCAACTGTTTAGACGCCACGGCGCTCAATGGATAAAGACGAGTACCGGCACCACCGGCAAGAAGAATGCCTTTCATGCGTTGATCCTTTTCATCGGAATTTGTGGGCTACGGGGAGAATGGTCTCGCTGGAAAACCGCACAGCGGGTTGCAGGCGATACCCCATCAAAATCAATAGCCTTGCACGTTGCACTTATTTTCCCAGTTTCGCTTTTAACGGCACCCACCAGGCCTCGTTTTGCTGGTACCACTTGACGGTTTCAGGAAGGCCCGTAGTGAAAGTGTATTTGGGGGACCAGCCGAGCTCCGTACGAATGCGGGTTGCATCAATGGCATAGCGTAAATCGTGCCCCAGGCGATCCGCAACAAATTCGATCCGATCCTCACCCAGGCCCAAAATTTTTACTAGCTCATGGACGATGTCGATATTTTTCCATTCATTGTTGCCGCCGATGTTGTATACGCGGCCAGCCTTGCCCTTTTCAAGCGCCAAACGGATACCGGAGCAGTGATCCTCGACATGCAACCAGTCACGGATGTTCAGGCCTTTGCCATAAACAGGGATCTTTTTTCCCTGCATCAAATTGGTGACGGCTAAAGGAATGAGCTTTTCAGGGAACTGATAAGGGCCATAATTGTTGGAACAGCGAGTGATGACTGCGTCTAGTCCATAGGTTTCGTGCCAGGCTCGCACCAAAAGATCCGCGGATGCTTTGGAGGCGCTATAAGGACTGTTTGCGGCCAGCGGGGTTTCCTCGGTGAAAAAACCTGTTGCCCCCAAGGTTCCATAGACCTCATCTGTGGAAACTTGCAGATAACGAATCCCCTTTTCCTTGGCGAAATGCAGCAAAGAAAGGGTCCCCTGGACGTTTGTTTTCACAAAAACTCCAGGGTTTTTGATGGAGTTGTCCACATGGGACTCTGCCGCAAAATTCACGATGGCGTCAGGCCCACCAGGCAATAAGGCCGCCGCTAACGCAACTGCCGCCGGATCCACAATGTCGCCCTGGAAGAAATGATAGCGGGGGTTCCCCTCCAGACTCTGGAGATTTTCGCGATTCCCAGCATAAGTCAGTAAATCAATATTGGAAATTTGCCAATCCGGGCACTCCCGTAGAGTTTGGTGCACAAAATTTGTCCCAATAAATCCACAGCATCCAGTCACCAATAATTTCATGAGAAGGAAGATAGGAATTTTGGGGTCTGGAAAGGAAGGCCGTTTTCGGCCCTGTTGCATCCGAAGACGTTTCAAATTACTTTAACACATGAAGAGTCAATTGCTTATGGAACAGACGACTGCGACGTTCCTGGATGTACTTCCATTGGCAGCCCTGTCGATTGACCGACAAGGGCGGATTATCCATTGTAACCAGAGAATGCTGGAGTTGCTCGGTTCGCCGGGTCTTGAATTTACACAGGCAATCAATGTCCTGAACTTTCCATCATTGGTTCAAAATGGTTTATCTGAAATTTTTAGAAACGCGCTGAACCAGACTTCCAATATCCAGGTGGAAAGGACCTATCGCTCCATTTGGGGAAAAAATCTCGTGGTGCGAATGACTTGCACCCCGTACCCCAACCTCTCGCCTGATGACGAAGCGCTACTTATCTTTATCCAAGACATTACCGCTGATCGCCAGGCAAATTTGGAATTAACCCTGGCAAATCGGGCAAAAACCCAATTTTTGGCTAACATGAGTCACGAGGTTCGTACCCCTTTAAATGGTGTGATCGGATTCCTCTCTCTCTTAGAACGCTACGTCCAAGAACCCGAAGCACGGGAATTTGTTGATGCCGCACGAAGTTCCGCAAAGTCCTTACTCCGTTTGATTAACGAAGTGCTGGATGTGGCGAAAATTGAGGCAGGCTCCTTAGTGATCGAAAAAAAGCCCTTTCAACTCCGTCCTGTGGTGAATGCGGTTTTGGAACAGGTCCGGCTTTTACTTCTGGAACAGCCTTTGAGCCTCCAGGTAGATGTTCCCGCGGATCTCCAGGTGTTGGGCGATTCTATACGATATAGCCAGGTGTTGATGAACTTAGTTTCCAATGCCATCAAATTTACGGAACAGGGTTCAATCTCCATTAAAATTCAGGTCGAGAAGGAAAATGGTCAGGATGTCCTGAAAACTGAAGTCACAGATACCGGCATTGGCATTCGGTATGAGCATCAACAGCTTGTTTTTCAACCTTTCACGCAGATCGATGGAGAGCATAACCGTCACCGAGAGGGTGCTGGACTTGGTTTAACCATTTGCAAATCCCTGGTCCAACTCATGCAGGGTCGCATGGGAATGGAAAGCCGCCCAAAATTAGGTTCCCGCTTTTGGTTTACCATTCCCATGCACCCCAAGCCTCAGAATGGAGATCGGCTTATGGAGCGGGTTTTCCGGCTAGAGACGCGATCTCCCGGCCATCGTATCCTTTTGTTGGACTCGGATCCATTGCAAAGAGAAGCCCTAGCAAAGCCTTTGATCATGGATGGCTACCAGGTGGAAGAATCGGATTCGGATGATTTCAGTTCTTTGGCGCCCTTTCATACAGATTTAGTGCTTTTGGATCTACAATCAACAGGTTTTGACCCTTATCTGGTCGCGCGTAATTTTCGAACGCAGGGCTGGAATGGTCCAATTATCGCCCTGACTCGCTTAGATGCCTCTGCCGGAGCGGAGGAGCATCAACGCTGTAAAGAGTCTGGAATCAGTGATTTCCTGACGAAACCTTGCTCTGATGATGTCTTATTGGCTCGAGTTCGAAGCTGGCTTTTCCACCCAGGGAACTAATTGTAGGGAATCCCTTAAAAATATCTAGGCGACCTGCGGCACATGAAGGCTCTCGGAGCCGTTGCTGCTTTCGCCCTGGCGGGATGTCCAAAATCGGTCATTGCGCAGGGCCTAGACATCCTCTAATTTACATAAAGCCTTACAAGGCGTAAACCGGATCCCGCTGCCGTTGCTCGATCGGGCTCACCGTTGGTGAGTTCAAAACTACCGTCCCTGGTTGTTTTGTGACGGTCCACTTCCTGTGAATCCCTCCATCCCTCTATGGCTCTTGCTCTTGGCCTCGACCACGATGCGTCCAAATGCCCAGCTGTGATGCGAAAATCAGGCTGTGTTGCAACTGCAAGGCTCTTTTTAAACCACCAGAGGCATAGAGACTTTCGAGCTGCGCGATGCTTGGTATGAGGTCCGCGGTATGCGTAGACGTCGTTGTGCAAGAGACTCACGCGGAGATGAGAGGCGTGAAACTGAAAAACGCGAAAGTTCTAAAAGGGCTCCTGTAAAAATTTTTGTTTGGCTCATTCCGGCTACGATTGCGCACCCCTTGTCAAAACAGACAAATTCGTCCTCAACTCACTCCAAGTAAGCCTTTGGTCGTTTTGCGAGGGCATCAATCTCGCTCGAAATGGCCTCAAAGTTAATTTTTAGGGGGCTTCGGGATAATCCTAACGACCGCAGTTGGGAGGGATAGAGTTTGGCTAAGGCCTTGATGCCAGAAGCGTTGCGAACGACCGTAGGCACACTTGGAGGGTGTGACGGATGGGAGAAGCAACGTCTTATGGCGCAAGGAGTTATGCCGAAATCGACCCGGTCAACTGCGGCCGTTAGGATAATGTGTGGGTAAAGTCCAGCGCATAGGCCCGCCGGTCCAAGACGCTCCGCCTCGTGAATCGGTCCTTGGCACGGGGTTGGCTTGACTCCACACAAGGCTTTTTGAAATGGTAATTCCCTCCTGACTGCCAGT
>DATIQS010000080.1:0-3466 GCA_035470605.1 Fibrobacteraceae bacterium | reverse complement strand
TGATGTATCCTCCTATCTCGAAGAGGTAAAGGGTCAGTATCGCATTTATCTGCTGGGCGAGGATGGTTCCCTGGATCCTCAGGTTACTGTGGCGGAGGTGCAGTATGCCGATGTCAAGGAAGACATTTATTTAGAACTCACCGCGACGGTGGATCATTTCTCCTGGGCCATGGTTTTGGGGGATACCGTGTCTAATGGCGCCTTGCCAGTGATTTATAGTGTGACGGCTTCTGGTGATTCCATTATTGTGAAGGGAGCCTATGGCGCGGACAGTATTCAGCAAAATTTGGAATTGAAATTGTCTTCCGCGAATCATCTTGCAGATTCTACTGCGTTGTTGTTGACTCAAAGTGTGGCGGTGGATACAGATGGGACCTTCCAGACATCCTTCCCTAGTTCTGTTCTGGTATCTGGGGACAATTGGATCTATGTGAAGTATCTCGGTTCGCCGAACGCCGCCAAAGCAAACTATTACAATAATCCTGCTGATTTAATTTTGAGTGGTTGGACCGATGCTCCTGATCCGTTTGCGCCCTCCTGCGGGGATTCTCTGCACACGGTCTCCGCAACAGCCAACCGTGCGGGTTCGGTTTACCGAGTCATTCGTAGTGCAACAGGTTCTGCGTTAGAGGCTCGAATTTTTAGCTTTAGTCGCGGCGAGGTTGCCTTCCACTGGGATGGCTGCTTAGATGGGCAGACCGTTACCGCAGGACAGTATTATCATGAATTCCGCGACTCATTGGGAGACAGCACCCTGCAAATTCTGGAAGTCAGCGTGGGCTCGGTGACTTCGGCTGAGGTCGTGTCCATTGCCGTAGACCATGATCCGTTCCAACCCGCTCCTAATGTGAATTTCCAAGTACAGACCGTGACGGTTCGGGCTCGTAATTTGTATGCAGATAGTCTCATCGTGACCATTCGTAAGGGGGGCGTATCTTTGGATACCCTTTGGGCTGGGCTGGACTCTGTGGACAGTTCTGGCAATCAAGTCTGGACTGCGACTTGGGACGGGACGGTATTGGGGACGATGGTGGATAGTGGAACTTATGAGGCCGTGGCCTATCGTCTGGGCTCCTTGGCTACTCCCAAATCGGTGAGTTTTGTGGTTGGTGGGGCGGACTTGCCGTTGATCACATTAGCCCTGACTCCAGACACTTTGGAGTATCCTGTACGTAGTGCCTTTGTTTCAGTCACGTCCGACAGTGCCTTGTATGCAAAATTGTGGCTGGAAACCTCCAGTGGTGCCCTCTATGCTCGTTTGTTGGGGAGTTCCACGACTTGGGATTCGATCACGGGTCGCAATGCGACAAGCCTGCCCTTCACCGTGACGGATTCCAGTTTGGCCCTGCCTACACAAGCCATCTTGGCGTGGAAGACTTCCAGCGGTTCGGCGGGGTTGGATACTTTGCCTCTGGCCTGGAATAACGTTTCCATGGGTATTTCGGTGAAGTCCGTGACGAGCGATACGGTTTTCCTGGGTGTGGATGCCTCGGATTTACAGTATTTTGGTGATCGCTATGCCACTGAATGGGTCATGACATTCGAGAGCGATCGTGCTGGTGTGGTTTCCTTTGTAGTGACGGGACCCTCGGTAAGCCAGGTCTACCAAGATACGGTGGCTTCTGGATTGCAGACCTGGATTTGGGATGGATTGTCGGATACCTCTTTGGTGGAGGAGGGCGACTATCAGATCCTTATGTATGCACACAGCTCCATTACAGAGGATTCTGCGTTGGTCGAATCCTATGTTGTTCATGTGAAGCGGATTCCTGTCCTGGTAATCAGCTACCAGCCGGATACGGAACTTAATCCCCATATGCCTTCTGACGTTGGAGAATCCTTTGTTTCCCTTTTGCGTGATAGTTTAGAATCTCTGGGCGTGAAGCGCATGATGACCCTGGATGCCGCTGGCGCGGAGGCCTATATGCGGTCTTCTAGCAAGGGCGTCGTCGCCTTTGTGAACGAGGTGATAGATTCCACTGTGCATTCCGGCAGTACAGTGGGTATTCTTCATCAATATATCCAGGCGGGTGGTAAGGTTGGCTTCTTTAATGCGCTTCCCTTGCAGCGTTGGGGACTTGCACAGACGGATGGTCTGAAATCCTCTGTGACGCTCTATGGCTATGATGCCTTAAGTCAACGGACCTTATTGGACTCATTGAGCCAGGTGATGTTCCATTCCGCACAAACGGTTGATTCTGTGGATGCGGGGCTACAGGCGGAATTGCATTGGCCTTTTGAAGACGGTACGTTACGTGCGGATACCGGAATGTCCGTTTCAATGACAAGTGTGTTGGCGGATTTGGGGACGCGTTATGCCTGCATTGCCTATAGCTCAGACACCGCTGAGGCTTGTATGGGATTGTTCGTGAAACCGGTATGGTCACGGCATGATCCATTCACCTCGGGAAGTTTCTTAAGTCTGTATCCTTATCAGACTGATATTGCCATTACGGATGTCCCGGCCAAGGCTGGGGATTATGCCCGTGTCCTTTACCGTTATTTCTTGTCCAGTGATCTCTACATTACGGATAACAGCATCAGCTATACCAATACAAAGACTGGGGTGGACTCTATTCGTCGCGGAGACACGCTACGGGTGGATCTGACTATAGGCTTTATGGGCGACCGCACCCTTGATACTGTGCGGGTTCGACTTTCCGATGTTACGAACGATTGGGTTGATACCGTGGAACTATATGACGTGAGTTTTGGCAAGACCAACTCCGTCAATGCCTGGATCCCCGTGGGAGATTCCTGGGCCTTTGACACCAATACAATTGTGGTGCAGGTGTTGCCTTTCCACATTGATACGACAATCAATGGCGAACCGGATTCTATCGTGGAACTCAATTTGGCCAACAACCGGGCGTCCTTCAAATACGTTATTGAAGATACGCTGCCGCCGACGGTGACGATTGAGGATATCACAGAATCTGACAGTACTTTGATCCAAGCCTATTCGGGATTGAAGGGGTCGTTTGTTTTGGAGGTTACTGGAACCGCGACGACTGTGCATGGACAGGGAACTCTAGATTTGTCGCTGGTCTGGGTGACGCAAGATGGCGATACGGTGATGAATACGGAAACGTCCCTTGTTTCTGCTGCCGATGCTGTGATTGATTTGAACTTGCAACCTGCGGCGAGTTTGATGACCCATGGCGATGTGGATACTTTGCGGATTCGAGTAACGGATAAGTATGGAAATTCTACGTTGGTTCGGGTTCGGGTTCGCATCGATCAGCAGTCACCTAGCATTGATAGTCTCTTCTTGATAACTTCCTTAAGTTCTGAGTTAGATACGTCGTCTCCGTTTGTTCAGACTTTCTTTATGGGGGCCGGTACTCCGTTGATGTATCTTCGCGTTTCAGATACCTCCGGGACGGGGATAAATGCAGGTCTGCTCGGCTATTACGTAACGGGGGCCTCCGTGGAATTGATTTCGGATGAAACCTTTGGCGGTGTC
>DATIQS010000079.1:0-1609 GCA_035470605.1 Fibrobacteraceae bacterium | reverse complement strand
CAGTGACTCGTGCGGATGCCATTTACCATTCGGATATGCGCGATTCTTGGATTGATGCGAATCAGATGCGCACCTTGCGCAATCTTGTCTTCCATCGGAAAGCAACCCAATTGTTGCTTCAGGACCTTCCTGTTCGTGCAGTGATTCTGGAACTTGGTTCTGGAGTTGGATTTGATGCGGATTTGGTCATGGCGCAACATCCAGAAATCTCTGCCTATTTGCTTTCGGAAATTTCTCCTGAGCTTGTTTCTTATGCAAAACGATCCAATCCACACCTCAGCGCGGATTCGCGGGTGATTCCCTGTTGTTTGGACGGGGATGACTTGCTGCTGGAATCCTCCCAGGTGGATCGGATTCTGCTTGTGGCCGCTCTGCATCATTTGCCTAATCTTTCCAAGGCCCTCGCTGAAATGGACCGGGTGTGCCGTCCTGGGGCGCGATTGATTTTTGCAATGGAACCGAACCGTTTCTGGCTTGCCCTGATTGCAAGATTGCGGCCGGTGTATCGGCGTTTCTTTGCAAAAAAAGCGGTCTCCGCTGCGGATGAAGAGGCGGAGGGCTTTGTTCCTTCTGATTTTGTCGAAATGGCAAGGACTCATGGTTGGAAGCTGGACCATTTGGTGCCAGTTTGGTTCTTGGCGGGTTTCGTTCATCAGGGACTGGAAGCGTTTCACAGATTGTTCCGTTTGAAGCGCCGTCTGGTCCTGCCTTTCGTTTTGGAACGACTGATTCTGGCTTTGGATCGCCTCTTTTTTGGGGTGCCCGGTTCCGCTCGTCTGGCCTGGCATTATACGGTGGTTTTCCAAAAATAGACCCTATGCCTATCCCCACATCCCGTATCACTAGAAAGGGTGCTCAGGTGAAAGACCGGGGCCTTTTTTCCCTTTCTTGGCCATTGATTGTCACCATGGCCTTTGGAACGCTACAACCGATGCTCGACAGTTGGTTTCTGGGTCGAGTGTCCGATGATGCCGCGGCGGCGGCGGGGGCAGTGGGGTCTCTGATCGTTACGGTGTTCATGATCCTTCAGGCGCTGGCACAGGCGGGGGCGAGCATTGTTTCTCAGTTTTTAGGTGGAGGGCGGCGTAGTCAGGCTCGTGCCACACAAACCATGATCCTTGTGGTGGGTGCGCTGATGGGATTCTCCCTGAGTCTGATCCTATGGCCTCTGCGTCATCTGCTCGTTCATGCCTTAGGACTACAGGGACAGGTGGCTTTGTATGCTGCGGATTTTTTGGGGATTTTTGCCTTGGGAATGGTGTTTAAAGCACTGCAGGTCACGTTGACTAGCCTTGTTGCTGGCTATGGTCGAACCTTGTGGAATTTGGGGGCCAATGCCCTCTCTCTCCTCATCAACGCGATTCTCAATTATTCCTTTCTTGAGGGACTTTTCGGCTTGCCCCACATGGGGGTAAAAGGGGTCGCCTTGGCGACAGTCATCTCCTGGGTGGCCGTGGATTTGCTTCTTTGGCTGGTCCTGCGTTCTGAATCCAGAAATCATCCTCATTCCACCAATCTGCGGCGTGGATTGGGATTGGTGTTGCCCGATTGGTTGCGCATCGGGCTTCCTTCGGCTGCGGAACCCGTGTCTTTTTCAGTCTATCAAATC
>DATIQS010000078.1:0-2601 GCA_035470605.1 Fibrobacteraceae bacterium | reverse complement strand
GTCCTGATATGCCAGTTAGGCTTTAGCCGTTACTGGCACATATCCTCAGCTGAGGAAAGCTTTTCTTGGTTACGGAGACATATACTCCACTGAGTACGCAGGAGAGCGCAATCGTAGCCGGAATGAGCCAAACGGGAATTTTTAGAGGTGCTTAGGTTAAAATATGATCACTATTTGGCTTGTGTGAACGGCGGAGCCTAAGATTAAGCACCGAGTCGGAACCGTACGTCCCAGTTGCGTTCTGCTTTTTGGCCTACGTATCGTCCTGTCTCTTCTGCCCAGGTCGCTAAATCCAGTCGGATCCAGCGGAAGATCATCAGGCCGACGCCTGCTGTGGGCCATCCACTGTGCACCCCTAAGGAACCGCGGAAGGCAAGGATGTGCCCTAGGCCTTGTTCCATTTCCATACCCAGGCCCAAACGTCGTAGAAAGGGGTCTGTTCCCCGGATTCCTAGGACATCGTTCAATTGAGCTCCTAGGCGCAGTTGGCCCGGGAGGGTACCCGTGGCATGCAACTGGGGAATATCCCAACCGCCGCAGAAATCCCAATAAGGACGCCTGGCGTGACCGGCGCTATCTCGTCCGATCTCCCGGAGAACCGTAGAGGCATCCCACCCGTTTTTCCAAGTACGTGAAATGGCGAGCGTCAGGGTGGCATGCCATTGCGTTTCTTCATCCGGGGCATCCAGCAAGCTGTCTCGTAGGTTTTCTAATACAGTCTGAAATTCGTCGGGATCATAAAAGCCAGCTGTATCGCGATAATCTACCAGCCCATGCAGATTCAGAGATTGCCCCAAGGTCCATTTCCCAAAGGGCTGCGCTTGCCCGATCCGAAATAAATAGCTCACAGAATCCCAAACCGTGACGCGGGGAAGCACCGAGCCGTGCTCCAACAGTGCTCCCGTGGTGACCCGCACCTCCCCAGAGGCTGCAAAAGAATTGTAGCCCAAGGCGAACGCGGAACCCAGTTGCGCCTGGATCGGGACCCCATCATATTCCCAGAGTGTAGCCGCAAAGGTTGAGTCCTGTAAAAGCGACTGATCGCCATCCAGCATGTCTCCGAACATGGGGGACCAATTGTGCCAGGCCTCAACGGGGGGAGTAAAGTTAATCACATCCCAATGAGCCACCCATCCCTGGGAAGTCACATGAGCTGGGTTTGTCGCTAGGGCGTCTGGACCGTGGAGCAGATAAGCCCCAGTCCCTCCTGCGGCCTGGGCCTGCGGATTTGGGAGCCCTTGCGCTAGAGCCATTGAGGCGAACAAAACGATGATTCCGCATAGCGGGTTACGGAGCCACACAAACGCCTCCAGAACAGAATTCTTCGAGGATGTGGCACCAGCAGCCGCCGGCTAATTTGCAGCCCGTAATGACTTTGGCGTATCCCCATTCCATGCGGCCAATAGAGTCACGAAGTTGTACAAGGCTGTCTCCGCGCGCAGAGCTCCATTGCCAATCGGAGAAATGTTCATCAGTTGGATCCCAATAAGGACGGAATACCCCTAGATGTCCCGCCTCATCCGCATAAACTAGAGTTGAGGCGGAATCCACTCCTGGCAACCCGATCCCTGTGTTTGGGTTAATAAGACGATCTCCACGGATGCTGTCTGATCGGGCGATTAGGGCTCGCATTCCTGCAGCTACAGTCCAAGATTCTTGACGCCAACCCAAGCGAGTATCCTCATCCACCAGCCCGTCGCCGTCATTGTCATACCCGTCGGCGACCTCCTCTTCCACACAGCCATCATGGTCGTCATCTTCGGCATCGGATGTCTGATAGTAGGAAAGCGCGTTGTCCCCTCCCTCAATCGAATCAATAATTGCTTGGACGGTGGAATCCGTTGAGGTCTGTTCCTCCATGGCATCGAGAATGGAATCCGTTCGAACTAGGACCGCGTTAAACATCTCGATTTGCGAAGAGTCTAAAGTTCCTGAGCTATCTGTAACTAGAGCGAGCAATTCATCTTCACCTAGTTCCGGTTGAATTCCACTGGATACACTGTTGGTATAGGAAATAAGGGCATCGATATCCCAATCGTCATCGTCAATGTCTCCGTCGTCGTCGGTATCCCAAATTTTGAGGATTCCCAAGCAGAGAAGGGTCAGATTTCGGTCGGAAAGGTCATAGGAGGTCATTAGACTGCGCCCAAGGGAATCCAGACGGAACCAAGAGGAAAAGACGGAGTCCATGCGCAAAAAGGCGCCATACCAACTGCTACGTTCGGACGAAGTGAGATTCCAGAAAACGGCTGCCCCAGAATCTTGTACCGCATCAATTTTTGTCAGCAGATCCATAACCGGGAGATATTGGCCGGAAATCGCTTTGGTGAGGCCTCGCCATGCCTCACTTCTGCTGCTGTCTAATTTTAGGGCCTTACGAAAACAGAGCGCGGCATCGGAAAATTCTTGCTCTCGCAAATCTAGATTCCCTTGACGAATCCACCCACTAGCCGTGCTGGGACGAATTGCCTCAAGATAAAGCTTACCGAAGCCTGGCCCGAAAAGCTTCGTTACCTCAAATTGGAACATTACCCAATTTTGAAGGAAACGGCACATGGGAAAAGCGGAAAGGAAGGCCTATCTTGAGGCAATCTGGAAACG
>DATIQS010000077.1:0-5949 GCA_035470605.1 Fibrobacteraceae bacterium | reverse complement strand
GCATCGGGGCACCCGTCTCCGTCTTCAAAGCCATTGATTGTTTCTGCCTGGTTGGGGCAGGCATCCAACTGATCGGGAATTCCATCGTTGTCGTTGTCCAAATCTGGGCATCCGTCCTCATCTTGGAAACCATCTTGGTCTTCCAGTTTTAATGGGCATTTATCCAAGCTATCCGGTACCATGTCTCGGTCATTGTCGAAATCGGGACATCCATCTTCGTCTTGGAATCCGTCAATATCTTCTGGGATCAGTGGGCATTTATCTAAACTGTCTGGAATGTTGTCCTTGTCATTATCCAGTTCAGGGCATCCGTCCTCATCCTCAAAGCCATCCAAATCTTCAGGTTGCAGGGGGCACTTGTCTTTTGTGTCGTTGATTTTATCTCCATCGTTGTCTAGGTCGGGACAGCCATCATCGTCTTCATAGCCGTCGTTATCTTCCGCTTCATCAGGACATTTGTCCTCATCGCCGATGATGCCATCTCCGTCCTTATCTTTGGGCTGGAAAGAGAATGTTGTGGAGAATCCAGCAAAATATCCCCATGTCGGGAATCGACCATATTGAGGTAAGCCCTCACTGGCGTTTTCTGGCGCGGAATAAAGGGTGTCCTTGTAGTTATTGATAACGAAATGGATGCCTCCATAGACCTCCAAATGAGCCTTGGGAAAATTGATCTGCAACCCGGCGGAGGAAGCGAATGGGTAATCAAAAATCGGGATACTTTTGGAGGCTTCGGTAATGGAAACTTCTGAGTTGAAACTCCAGAAAAGGGTCGCAATAGGATTCGGGGTTATTTCCGCTCCTCCTCCAAGCAGGAAGGCATTTTGGCTGGAAGCACCTGTGAACGCAGCTCCCCAGTTTAAATGGAGCAGAACTGGGATCATTCCATCAATGGCGCCAAAATTAGCGGTCGTAAGCATTCGGGTGATTAGTGTGGGGCCGCGAGATCCAAAGACGTTGCGTGTCGAGTCTTCACCGGAACCGGAGACGGTGTACCAGGCGTGTCGCGTATAGCCTCCATATTTGCCTGCGGAAGTAGCTGTGGGCCAATCAACTTGGGCTAAAAGGGCCACATCGAAACCAGCCTTATGAGGATAAGGGGGATAATTCAATTTGATACTGGTGCGAATGTCACCAAGGCCACAAAATTTGTCCCCATTTGTAGACTGATCACGGTAATAGGGGGCTAAAAGTCCGATTTCCCAATAGGGGAAAATACCATAGGCAATGGACGCCATTTCGTCAAAGCGATCCGCACCCCCTTCATCAACTTTGTCGCCGGAATTGTCGCGGAAGCCTAAATACGCTCCAGGATAATAATTAAGGCCCGCATCGACTTGTAATGTCTTGTAGGGCAACGGAATTGCGGATTCATTTGTCCCTGCTCCAGATACGCCACCAGAAAGAGCGGAGGCAGCATAGGAGGACAGGGCGGTGCCCAGGAGAAATAGGATAGTCTTGTTTTTCCGTCTCATGGCTTTAATTTAATCAATAATGAAAGGCATTACGCCGATTTTGCTAGCCTTTAGGCATGACGACCTTGAATGTCCCACAGATCGTCGGGCTCTTCCGCGACTCGCGTATTCAGGAAATTTTGTCTGGCCCTCGCCAGGACTCTCTGGTATTAGCTAGGCGCCTGGCGAATGATTTTTCTGCGGAGGAGCGGTATTGGATCCTTGAATGGGTGGGCCTTTATCCAGAAATTCGGCGGAAATTCGGTATTGGATTCCCTCTCTTGTGTGACCGTCTGGCTTTGGAGCAGGCAACTGCACGGGATTTGTCTGAATGGAAGGCCTCTTTGTGGCCCCGTGGATCGAAAGTGCTGGATCTTTGCTGCGGCATGGGAGGAGATAGCCTATTCCTTGCGTCAGATCTTATTGTGGAGGGTGTAGATCGTGATCCCTTGCGCCTCGCTATGTATGAAGAAAACACCCGCCTGTTGGGGTGTGTACGATCTGGACGTGCGATGGATGCGTTAGATCCAGAATTGCAGGCAGATTTCTTTCAAATCGATCCTGCCCGGCGCACGACATGGCAAGGCAATCAGCGACGTATTGGGGACTTATCCCCGAGTTGGGAACAGGTGTCGGGCCTATTTTCTCGATTTT
Source organism: Fibrobacteraceae bacterium (assembly GCA_035470605.1). Classification (GTDB taxonomy): domain Bacteria; phylum Fibrobacterota; class Fibrobacteria; order Fibrobacterales; family Fibrobacteraceae; genus CAIRAY01. Next base: position 3,841 of record DATIQS010000077.1, on the reverse strand, counting down.
CTGGAGGAGTGGCCAAATTGCCTCCGGGCTTTCCTTGGGAAACTCTCCCGAAATCCTTTTCGATTTCTTGTTTGGGGGGGGCTGCTGATTGCCGGGAATGTATGGTCAGCCATGGGGTGTTGGCCGAAAAGGAGCCGGTATTCCAGGCGACTCTGCTGCCGGAAGGTTTGACCTATACTGTTCCCAGGAACGAAATGAATCAAACGCCGTTACCTGTTGGCGACGTCGGGGCTTATTTGTTCGAGCCAGTGCCGGTCCTGATTCGTTCCCATCTTTTTCCCCACCTAGCTCGGCAGCAACACTTGCACCAGGTAGACGAACAAATTGCTTATCTGTCAGGAGAACGCCTATCGGCTCTTTCACCTTGGCTACGGCAGTACAAGGTGCTAGATCGTTGCCCACTGGGGCAAGGTCGGGTGCGGGCTATGTTGCGTAAACACGGGATTCACCCGACAGCGTTAAAGAAGCGCGGAGTGGAAGTGGATCCCGCAAAGGAGCTACGCCAATTAGACTCTGGTGGGGATTCACCGGGAATTTTATTTTATACGCGGGTACGGGGGCAAAAAACGGCCATATTGACCCTGAGCCCGGAAAAGAGGTAGTATTGCGACCATGAAGGGAAATATCCTGATTATGGAAGACTCCGTCGCCCTGTTAAAACTTACGCAGGCGATTTTGGAAAAAAATGGGTATTCCGTGGATATTGCCACGGATGGGAAACAGGGTTTGCAAAAGGTCTACAACCAGCACTTTGATCTGGTTCTGGTAGATTTGATGATGCCTGTGATGGATGGCTTTGAGGTGATTGAGCGGCTTCATACGGAGTTTCCTTCACTGCCTTTGATTTCCTTTTCTGCTCATCCCGCTCATTTGGTAGAAAAGAAGGCTTTATCGTTAGGGGCTCACGAATTTTTGCAGAAACCCTTGAAGGAAATCACCTTATTGGCATTTTTGCGCAAATACCTAGATGACGCCTCCTCGGAAAATGTGACTGAGGAGGTTTTTCTTCCCCATGATAATGACCAGCCCTATCTGATTCAGTTGAAGTGTTGCCATATTTGCGGGTACGATCATGTGAATGTGTTCCGACTACGACCCGGGGCGCTACGTGAAGATTGGGTGCACGGGTTATTTCCCATTTACCATGCTGCGGAGAATTTCCAGAAATGGAATTTTTTGCGAACGATGGTTTCTGTTTGTCCTTCCTGTCTTTTCGCTTCTATTGACCCCGATGATTTTGCTTTGGATCGGAACCATCTTTCTTTCCCGTACAAATTAGATGCAAAAAAAATCCTTGCTCGGAGTATCACCACACGGAAAAAATTCGTGGATAATAAGGACGAACTTAGCCTCCAGTTCACCAATCCGAATCGAAAAAATGATGTGGTCATTAAGTCCTTCCTTCTGGCAGAACGGTGCGCGAACGGGTTGGTCCTGGGGGATAAGGATGGCGTTTATTGCGATTTAGGTTTATGTATCCTGATGCGGGGCCTTTTGGATTATGTCTACAACGGAAAGGAGAAAACAGAGTTGCTGCCCAGTTTGCGTGAAGCCTTGTCTATGTTCCTGAACCAGCTCAAGGTCCCCAATACACGCCGTCGGGTGCTGATCCGGGCGTATTATTTCATCATCACGCTGCATATCGCGCTCAGCGAATCCATCCTAGCAAACGAAATGAAAACGCAGTTGGAAAAGATGTACGAGGATGTTCCGGTTGAGGATACTTCGGAGGAAGAGCGTCTCTGGAGTGAGCGTCTCCAGAATGTCTGGACTAACGGTGTGGATCTGGACAACATCAAAAATTTGGATTGCTGGTAAGGGGCATGGCTGTTAAGCTAGAATCCTCATGGTTGCATCTGTTGGAAGATCAGTTTTCGCAGCCCTATTTCCTGGCGATAAAAAAATCCCTAGTGGAAGAAAAAAAACGAGGCGTTACGGTTTATCCACCGGGTTCGTTGATTTTTAACGCCTTGGACCTTTGTCCGGTGGAGCAGGTCAAAGTGGTGATTATCGGGCAGGATCCCTATCACAATCCACAGCAAGCCCATGGCCTCAGCTTTTCTGTGCCGAATGGTGTAGCGCCACCTCCGTCTCTACTTAACATTTTCAAGGAAATTGAGGATGATTTAGGGCTCGCGATACCGCCCCACGGCAATCTCGAGGCTTGGGCGCGTCAGGGCGTGCTTTTACTCAATGCGAGTTTGACTGTTCGTGCTTTTCAGGCAGGGTCGCATGCGAATTTAGGTTGGACCCAGTTCACCGACACGTTAATCCAACGGCTTTCTTCGCAGCGAAAAAATTTGGTCTTTATGCTTTGGGGAAATTATGCCCGTGCGAAGCGAGAATTGGTGACTCCTGATCGGGGGCACTTGGTGTTGGAGGCCGCCCACCCGTCTCCTTTCTCCGCATACAAGGGGTTCTTTGGCTGCCGACATTTTTCTCTTGCAAACGATTATTTGAAGCACGTGGGACAAATCCCTATCGATTGGAGCTTATAGGTTGCTATTTTGAGCGCCATGGCCACATGGATCCATCCATCTGCTTTGGTACATCCAAACGCCCAGTTGGGTGAAGGGGTGCGTATTGGCCCTTGGTGTCTCGTGGACGCTGGGGCGGTTCTTGAACCAGACGTTGTGCTCGAATGCCGAGTCCATGTGTACGGAGGTACACATATCGGTGCCCGAACTCGAGTCTTTGATGGTGCTGTTTTGGGGGGCGATCCGCAAGATCTGAAATACCGGCAGGAACCCACTCGACTGGAGATCGGTTCCGATTGTTTGTTGCGCGAATACTGCACGCTGCATCGCGGTACCGGAGACGGCGGATGCACACAAATTTCAGATCGGGTTCTTGTTATGGCTTATGCGCATGTCGCGCATGATTGCGTATTGGAATCTGGCGCGGTGCTGGCCAATCGGGTGCAACTTGGTGGGCATGTGCGGATAGGAGCATTTACCACCATTGGAGGGGCCGCCGCTGTCCAGCAGTTTTGTCACATTGGCGCTTATTCGTTTATCGGTGGAACGCTCAAGGTGGAACACGATGTGCCACCGGCAAGTCGTGCTCTAGGAGACCCGGTGCGTTGGGCTGGATTAAACCTGCACGCCCTCCGTCGACAAAATTTTTCTCCAGAACGGATTCATGCTTTGGAGTCTGCCTACAGGCAACTCTTCCGCAGCGGGGTCCCTTTGCAACAGGCCGTCCGTAGCCTCTTGGAAAACATGGAAACCGATGCTTTGTTGCGGGATTTCTTTTGCGATTGGAAAAGCGGACTTGTATCGCCAGAGAAATCAAGATAGATTTCAGGCATGGTGATTGCGGTATTTGTTGCCGAGGAGGTTGTATGCGTCCCTATCGTTTAAGTTTGTCTCTCATTCCCATTTTGCTTGGTGTCTTCCCCCTCTCTGCAGAAGAAATTTGGGATGCTTCAGACCAGGCTGGGCAACTACAAGGGGATGATTACGATGGTTATTGGTACACCTTCACCGATTCTGCGGAGGGAGGAAATTCCACAGTGCAGCCTTGGTTAGATGACCAGGAAAATGCTTCTTATGATTGGATTGGTGAATATATATCGGATAGTTGTGTGAACTCGCTTTGTACAGAAGTGGTTTTTGGAAACGCCATTGATCGGCCTTACGCGGGAGTCGGGGTCAATTTTTCTGATCCCCAAGCTGAATCTGATGTGACGGGGCTCTATGTTTGTCTCGGTTATCGAGCAACAACCGCATGGCGATTGAATTTGGAGCTCCCTGACGAAGCGAAAAAAACAATCGCAGGAGATTTACCCGGCTGGTCCGTGAAAAAAGCTGCAAGTCAAACGCTTCTCTCAAAATGGTTT
>DATIQS010000076.1:0-10966 GCA_035470605.1 Fibrobacteraceae bacterium | reverse complement strand
CTTGGCCAGCGTCGACAATTCGCTGGCATCCAATCCGCCGTCTGAATTCGAATCGAGTTTCTGGAACATCTGCTGCGCCATTTCGGCCTGGTCGGTCGAATTGAGCGAGCTGATTCCCGATATGGACATAAGCATCTCCTTGCTTCGTTCAGGGTAGGCTTTTCGTTTGACTTATGATCGGGGGAAAGGGGTGTTGCCTAAAGTTGCATTCTTCGAGAAAAGCAGGCTTTTCTTCTAAATCCTACGGAACGGGGCACAGGAAAAAGGTATTTCTAGGGGAAAATAAAGGGATCTCATGAGAATTAGTGTTTTTTGCGCTTTTCCGGCATTGTTTTTGTCTTTGGCCTTTAGCCAAGGCATGGGTGGAGGCATGGGAGGAGGTCCCGGTGGTGAAGAAGGAGGGGGTGGTCCTGGAGGAGGTCCTTCGGCTACCCAGACTCCTAAAAGTCAAGCTGAAGCTGCGGTAAAACGAGTTTCCGAAAGTATGGATTTGTCCCTGGAAGCGAGAAGCGTCTTGCTGAAATACTTCCAGCGTTATTACGAGGACCTCGTCTTCTATGGCGACCATATCAATGATCGACTCATGGAAAGCCTAGCTAAACAAAGGGATCAAAGAATTTGCCGCGCTTTGGATTCCTTGCAATGTCTGGATTATATGGACATCATGAATCGGAATCAGGAGCCTAGTGCAGGTAAAGGGCCCCCTCCTGATGGAGGACAAGGAAGGCCCGGAATGGGAGAGGAGGAATAGTTGGTCCATCAAAACCCATCCGCAAGGCGGTTCCTGGTTCCCCTGGTGCATGTCTCGGCATGGGCTTTCCTGTTTGCTGTCCCCTATCTCTTGAATAATCAACACCACGGGCAAGGGTTTCCTCCACTCCCGGCACTGGAGTGGGTTCGTCTTGGACTGGTGGCGGTGATTTTTTATGTCAACTATTTTTGGTTGATCCCCAACCTTTATTTTCGGCATCGTACCGCAATTTTTGTTGTTGTAAATCTCTGCGTGGCGGCTCTGTTTCCCTTTGTTTTGCAAAATATGTTCCCCTTGATGGCGCAGGGGCCCCAAATTCCTAATGGAATGCACCAGCCGAATCATTTTCAACCTTTCCCGGATACCGGTCCAAAGCCCCCTGAAAAAGTGAATCGGATGGGAGGACAGGCCATCCATCCATCCTTTTTTCCTATGTCTCCCATTGGTCCAGCCATTAGCGGATTTTTTATGGTCTGCCTGACCGTAGGTATGGCCATGGCCATGCGTCTGGTGGAACGCTTTCAGAGGGACGAAAAGATACGCCAGCTCCTGGAAAACGAGCATTTGCGTAGCGAACTATCTTACTTGAAACTGCAACTAAGTCCCCATTTCCTCTTCAATACACTTAACAATATCTATGCGTTAGCGGGTTTGGCACCGGAGAAGGCTCAAATAGCAGTGCATCATTTGAGCAAAATGCTGCGCTATCTCCTTTATGAAACGGATACGGACACGGTCCCTATTCAGGGAGAGGTGGCTTTTCTCGAAAGTTACATCCAACTGATGCGTTTGCGTTTACCCGCTCATGTCTCCCTGTTCGTGGATATGAAGGTGGAAGACGAGCAAGCTCCGATTGCCCCACTTTTATCCCTTCCTCTGATTGAGAATGCTTTTAAACACGGGGTCCATCCTGTAGAGCCCAGCCGAATTAATATTCTGTTGCAGGAAAAAGACCACGATTTGAATTTGCGAATTTTGAATAGCAATTACCCGAAAACAGATTTGGATCATAGCGGCTCCGGCCTCGGATTATCCAATCTAGCGAAACGTCTGGAACTCTTGTACCACGGTCTATTTCGTTATCATGTCAGCCCAAATCCAAATGAATATGTGGTCGAACTATCGATTCACCTAATTTCCAAGTGAGGAAAAAATGGACTCCGTTTCCTGCCTGATTGTCGATGACGAACCCTTGGCTTTGGATTTGCTGGAATCCTATGTCCGCAAAACCCCCTTCCTGCAATTACAGGGGCGAGCCTCTTCTGCGCAACAAGCCATGGAACTAATGCAATCCAACCAAGTGGATCTGCTATTTCTAGACATCCAGATGCCTGGACTGAGTGGAACGGAATTTGCGCGAACCCTGCGTAATGGACCCCGGGTGATTTTTTCCACTGCTTTTGCCAAATATGCGGTGGAGGGCTTTCGATTGGACGCAGTGGATTATCTGCTCAAACCCTATGACTACACAGAATTTTTACGGGCCACCCAAAAAGCAAAAGAGGCGATCACCTTGGCAAAACAGGCCAACGCCTCGAATTCCAACGCCGCACAGAATGCTTTCTTCTTCGTAAAATCGGAATATCGTCTGGTCCGCATTGACGTAGATCGAATTCTGTATATCGAAGGCATGAAGGATTACGCCAAAATTTTTTTGGAAGGCGAGCCCAAACCAGTGATCACGCTAATGAGTTTGAAGTCGCTTCTGGAAAAACTACCGTCCCGCACCTTCCTGCGCGTTCATCGTTCCTATATCATTCATTTGACTTTCGTACAAAGTCTTGAAAAAGGCGAAGCCGTCATCTGTGGTGTCCATATTCCCATTGCAGACAAGTACAAATCCTTGATTGATAAGCATATTCAGGGGTTGTGAGATCGATCGTTTCCTCGTCCCCCGCGTCTTTGGGGCTGCCGAAAAACAGAGAGGTCCATTGAAGGAGAATGCCCGGCAGTCTTCCAGACGCCCTTTTATATTTGTTTTATGAAAATTTTACTCGCTAAGCCTCGAGGCTTTTGCGCTGGCGTGGATCGAGCAATCCACATTGTTGAAAAGGCGCTGGAAAAGTTTGGCCGTCCAATTTACGTACGCCACGAGATTGTCCACAATAAAACCGTGGTCGATCGATTGCGACAAATGGGAGCCGTCTTTGTAGAGGACTTGGCTGAGGTTCCCGAAGGGGCGGTCGTTGTTTTTTCCGCCCATGGTGTTGCGGAAAATGTCTATGCCCAGGCAGCACAGCGTAAGCAGCATGTTTTGGACGCCTCTTGTCCGCTGGTGAAAAAGGTTCATCTGGCAGCCAAACGCCAACACGATGCAGGAGCCCATGTCGTGCTAATCGGCCATGCGGGTCATGCTGAGGTAGAAGGAACATTAGGCCAGCTCCCTCCTGGAGCCATTAGTCTTGTGGGCAGTGTCGATGACTTAGAGCAATTAAACGTCCCAGAACAAGCCTCGCTCGCCTTTATCACTCAGACCACGCTTTCTGTGGATGAAACACGGGATGTCATTGCCGCTCTGAAACGCCGTTTCCCGGGAATTAAAGGACCAGATCGTGGAGATCTCTGCTATGCGACCACTAATCGTCAAGCCGCCGTTCGGGCAATATGCAACCAAATCGACATCCTACTTGTGGTCGGGGCGTCCAACAGTTCCAACTCAAATCGGTTACGCGAACTTGGTTCCGCTTCTGGGGTCCCCTCTTATCTTATCGCCGACGCGCAGGATATCCACATGGAATGGTTTCATCATGTGGAGCGTGTGGGTCTCACCAGTGGTGCAAGCGCTCCAGAAGAAGTCGTCAAACGCGTAGTGGCCTGGATCCAAAGCGCTTATCCAGGAAGCTCCGTGGAAACCCATGTAGGCATGGAAGAGCATATTCGCTTCTCGTTGCCAACAGAACTGGTGGATTGAAAAAAGCCGTCCCCTTGTTGTTTCTCTCTGGAGCTAAGAGCTTCTCCAGGCTTTTCTGCCAAACGGCCAACTCCGTCCAGGATGCTCGACGTTTTGGCAGGGTTATCCAGTGGTTTCAGCTCCCTATCCAATCCCGTCCGCGGAACGTGGCGTTTGCCCGACGGCGCCAAGCGTGGCGCCGCGAAAAGGACAGGCAAAACGGTTCCGCGGCGGACTTTCGCCTGGAGCTGGAATCATCTGGATAATCCCATTTTTTTGTGCGGCCATAACTTCTTCATCTAGCTAGATTTACAACATACCTTTTAACTTTTTTGCCCCCTTGATTGAAAGGATTGCGAGTCGTAATGGAGAGAACCCTTTATCTAATCCGCCACGCCCCTGCCGAAGACGCCGCATTAAGCGGTACACGGGATTATGATCGGGCTTTGACTTTTTCCGGCAGAGAATTGGCCAACCGTCAGGCGGAGCAATTGCTGGAACGAGGAGCCCGTTTGGATGGGCTAATTGGAAGTACTGCTGTGCGCGCCTGGCAAACCGCAGAGGTGGTTGCCAATGTATTGCATTTGCCTGAAAGTCGTTGTGTAAAATGGCCAATTCTTTATTCCGCGAAGGTTCAGGAGTTAGTGGCTGTCCGCGTCTCCAAATCCTGGGGCTCTGTGGCGTTGGTGGGGCATAACCCGCCTTTGACGGAAATGGCTAAGTTGCTGCTCAAAAATAGTGCAGAAGCTTTGCCTGGCGAAATTCCCATGGCTGGGATTTTGGGAATTTCCTTTCCAACGAATCAGTGGCTATGGCCCCGTTCCGGTTCCTTGGCCTTGCAGTTGTTTCCAGACGAATGAAACCGTTCTGAAACAATGAATTTTTGTCACCCCCACCCAAACATCTATTATTGGCGTTGACCATATTCAAGCGGGTCTCACCATGTTTAAACGCAAAACCCCACGGCACTATCCCAAAGAACTCTCGTGGCTTCTTTTTAATGAACGGGTTCTTCAGGAAGCGGAAAATGTCCGCATTCCTTTGGTGGAACGACTAAAATTTCTTGGGATTTTTTCCAGCAATCAGGATGAATTCTATCGGGTGCGTGTGGCCAACCTGCAACGTATGATCAAACAGGAAGGAGCACGAGCACATATCGCAACTTGGCTGGTGACGGATGTCCTGCGACGAATCCGCGAGACCGTACTAGAACAAGGCAAACGTTTCGACGCCGCCTATGGAAGCATTATTGCTGGACTAGAAAAGACAGGCGTTCGGCTTATCAATGAGCAGCAACTGGATCCCGTACAGGAAACCTGGCTGCTTGATTTTTTTATGAATGAGGTCCGTCCGCGATTAGTGCCCATTATGTTAGGGGCCACAAGCGACATGCCTACCATGCGAGACCAGTTTATTTACCTGGCGGTTTCGCTCTCCAACACACAGGGCTCCAATGCCCCGCGATACGCACTAATCGAAATTCCAACCGATACCCTGCCTCGATTTGTGATTTTACCACAACGGAATAAAGAGCAGTTTCTCATCCTGCTAGAAGACGTAGTGCGTTGGGGTTTGGGCAATGTCTTCGCCATTCTGGGCCCTGAACGCATCGACGCTTGGACAATCAAAGTAACGCGGGACGCAGAATTAGAGCTTGAGGAAGAGATTTCCGTCAGTTTCATCGAAAGGCTTACCGAGGGCTTAAAAAGGCGTCAACAGGGCGCCCCGGTACGGATGGTCTATGACGACCAAATCCCTCTGCCGTTTCTACGCTTTTTGCGCAGCCGCCTTGGTTTAAAACACGCGAGTTCCCTGATTCCAGGGAGCCGCACTCATAATTTCAAGGACTTCATCAAATTTCCGAATTTGTCACGCAAGGATTTGGTCAACCGCCCATTCCATTCGATGGTCCATCCCGCCTTCCGCGACCAGAAGAGTGTCCTCTCCGTCATTGCGCGAGGAGACCAGTTGCTGCACTTTCCCTACCACTCCTTCAATACCATGGTGGATCTGTTGCGTGAAGCCGCCATTGATCCGGCGGTTACTGAAATCCAGATGACGATTTATCGGGCGTCGACCTATTCCAGCGTGTTAAACGCACTGGTGAATGCTGTGCGTAATGGAAAGCAGGTGATGGTGCTGCTGGAGGTGATGGCGCGTTTCGACGAGGAAAATAATCTGGCTTGGGCGCGTCGGTTGGATGAAGAGGGTGTTCGTGTCATTTTTGGTGTGCATGGCTTGAAAGTGCATAGCAAATTATGCCTAATCACACGCCGAGAGGGCCGCAGGGCCGTGCAATACGCCGCCATTGGAACGGGAAATTTCAACGAAAGCACCGCCAGCCTTTATACCGATCATATTCTAATGACCTGCAAGACAAAGATCACCGAGGAAGTGCAGGCCGTCTTCAATTTTTTCCACAATAACTACCGTGTACCCAGTTTCTCTCGTCTTCTGGTGGCTCCATTCAACGCGAGGAGCCGGCTTTGTGAAATGATCGATGGAGAAATCGCTCAAGCCCGCAAAGGGAAAAAGGCCTTTATTTATCTGAAACTCAACAATCTTTGCGATTTTGAGATGGAAGATAAACTTTACGAGGCCAGTGATGCTGGGGTGGAAATTCGTATGATTGTTCGTTCCATGTTCTCGCTGATTCCTCAACAGGAGGGCCTGTCGGAAAATATCCAAGCAATCAGTATCGTCGGGAGATTCCTTGAACATTCCCGGTTCCTGATTTTTTGCAACCGAGGTGATCCTCTCTATTACTTGAGTTCTTCGGACTGGATGACGCGCAATCTGGATGGCCGGGTGGAGGTTTCCTGTCCTATTCTTTCTCCCAATCTTCAAAGGGAAATCCGGGATTACTTTGAAACCCAGTGGAAGGATAACGACAAGGCGCGTGTACTGGAACCCACGTGGTCCAACAAGTTTAGGCCGCTCCATGGAGCCCGTTTTAACGCCCAGACCCAAATTTTTCAGCAACTGGCACTCCAAGCAACTGAGGCAAATGCCTGATGGAAGACTCCGTGGAACGCTTAGCCGCCATTGATGTCGGATCCAATGCCGTCCGACTAGTGATCGGGCGAATTTATGGAACAGGAACCGGACGTTTCCTGAAGCGAGAGGCGGGCTACCGCGTCCCGGTCCGTCTAGGAGCGGACGTGTTCACGACGGGGGTGATCCCAATCGCCAAGGCGAACGATCTTGTGGAAACCTTTAAAGCATTCCAACATTTGTTGACGCTATTCGCACCGGCTCGAATGCGTGCTTGTGCAACGTCCGCGATGCGAGAAGCGGGCAATGGGGGCATGGTTGTCCAACGAATTCGCTCGGAGACAGTGGTCCCCCTGGAAATCATTTCAGGACAACACGAGGCGGAGCTCCTGTTCGCTAATCCTTTGGCTGGGGAGGGAATAGATCCATCCAGGAGCCATTTGTTTATTGATGTGGGTGGGGGCTCTACCGAGCTCACATTAATGGAAAAAGCAAAACCGGCGGCCAGTGAATCCTTTCGGATTGGCGCAGTGCGCAGTTTACAGGGCTTGGTCAGTGATGGCGAGGTCGACCGTCTAAAATCCTGGATTGAGCGGTGGGTTGTTCCGGCGAAACCCGAACTGGCGGTGGGGACCGGCGGAAATATCGGCAAAATTTTTGATATGGCGGAACATGCCTCTATGGACCAACGCATTTCTCGCAAGGCGGTCAAAGAAATCCTGGCCAAACTAGAATCGCTAAGCTATGAGGAACGCATCCGCAAACTCGGTTTAAAACCCGACCGCGCAGACGTCATTATCCCCGCCGGTCGCATCTATTCATTAGCCATGAAATGCGCAGGGGTTAAAGAAATGGTGGTTCCCAAATTTGGCGTCTCCGATGGAATCTTGCAACAGTTGTTTCGAATGGGCATGGTCTCATGAGTGATTCGCTTTGGTACCCTTATGCGCAAATGCGCGGCTTAGAAATTCAACGAGAAGTCGTCTCCGCCCAAGGTGTGCGACTACGGCTACGCAATGGCCAGGAACTGATCGACGCCCTTTCAAGCTGGTGGTGCGTCATTCATGGATACAATCATCCCGAAATTAACGCGGCGCTACGCGCCCAGGTAGAGGATTTTGCCCATGTCATGCTGGGAGGCCTTACGCATGAATCTGCACGCCGACTGGCCGATAAACTTGTGGAAATCACTCCCCCCGGGCTGAACCATGTCTTTTTCGCTGATTCTGGTTCTGTGGGTATGGAAGTCGCCCTGAAAATGAGCGTGCAGTACTGGCGGAATCGGGGCGTTTCTGGAAAACTCCGCTTTGCCACCCTGTTCCGAGGTTACCATGGGGACACCACTGGGGTCATGTCGGTGGGAGATCCCGAAGAAGGAATGCATCACCTTTTTCGGGGTTACTTACCTCAGCAGTTTTTTGTGCATCCTCCCGAGGGGGTTGGAAACGGTCGTGGAGAGATTCGCCACAGCGTTGAGCAATCCCTGACGGAACTTCGGCATGTTTTTGAGCAGCACGCGGCAGAAATCGCGGCCTTCGTCTGCGAACCCCTAATGCAAGGAGCGGGGGGCTTCAATTTCTATCCCCCAGAATTCCTGACGGGCGCTCGTCGGCTTTGCGACGAATACGATGTACTGATGGTTTTGGATGAGGTGGCCACCGGTTTTGGACGCACAGGAACCCTTTTTGCCTGCGAACAGGCCTCTATTGTCCCAGACATCATGACCCTCGCCAAAGGGCTGACCGCCGGATATTTGGGACTAAGCGCAACCTTAGCCAACGACCGCGTTTTCGACGCCTTTCTAGGAGACGGCTATGAACAGGCGTTTATGCACGGGCCCACTTTTATGGGCAATGCTTTGGCCTGTGCGGTCGCCCTCAAGGGGATCGAAGTCTTTCAGCGTGGGTTCTATCTGGAAAAAATTCAAAAAATTGAAGGAATTCTGCGAGAGGAGCTGCTCGACATCTCCGGCCCAACGGTGCGGGAAACCCGGGTATTGGGGGCCTGCGGGGTGGTAGAATTCCATTCCCCTGATGGACACACAGGTCTGCAGGATTTTGCTGCGGATCGCGGGATTTGGCTCCGTCCCTTTTTGAATGTCGCCTACACCATGCCCGCTTACATCATGGAAGAGCCAGATCTACGGAAGGTGTGCGCAGTGCTCCGCGACTGGGTGCGACGCTAATCACATCGATTATCTCTTCTATTGCAAAAACCCCTAAAATTTCCAATACTTGGGCCATGTTTGAGTCGGTGGAGTTGCCCAGTTTGTTGCTATTGATCCTGTTAGGGATTGGTATGCTCTGGGTTGCCGTTCCCATGGGGTTAACCATGGGCGTTCCTCCATGGCTAGTTGCCGCTCTGGTCATTCCCGCATCCATTGCAGGGGCAGCCTTGATGATCTGGCTTGTTTCCCCTCTCCGTGAATTTGTGCGAAAGCGCTACCCGGAGCGCAACCGGCGCGGGCGAACACGCTTGATCTTTCGGGTCTGGAGACGCAGTGGCTTACCTGGTTTAGGAATTTTGGGCCCTTTACTGGTCGGGCCTCCCCCTACCATGGCTCTTGGTGTCATTCTTGGAGCCAGTGCTAAACGACTCTTGCTATGGACTAGCCTCGGCATCATCGTCTGGACCTCCTTTATGGAGTTGCTCTGGCTTTTTGGTCACGACTGGTTTGTCCAATTTTTGGGGTAGGCAAGTTTCCCTTCTCCGCTATAACGTGTGATTTGTCGAGTTTTAACCCCGCTGCCTCGCCACACAGCGCCTGTTCTCTTATTCATTCGTTTTCTGTCCCTGGTGGTTGTAATTTTGGAACATGGCCACTTGTCTTTTGCAAAGTCTGGATTACCGAGCCTGGCTTAAGGCCAGGAGCGAGGAAATCAAACAGGAGAAGCCCTATTTTAGCTACCGTTATCTGGCAATGCGGTTGGAGGTGGACTCTGGTCATATTGCGCGAGTTTTCACCGGACAAGCGCATTTGGCTCTCAAACACCTGCCTCAAGTAGCAACCTTATTCGGACTGGATGCTCGTGAAACAGAATACCTGGGAGAACTGATTCGCTTTTGCCGAGCGCGGACAGACTCTGAAGCTCAAATCCACTTCGATCGTTTGCAAACGATCCGGGGCTTGGATTTCCGCACAGTGGCGGACGATCAAGAGGAATATTTTTGCGCTTGGTACCACATGGCCCTGCGTTCGCTCCTGAGCATCGCAGATTTTCGCGGAAAGACTTCGGCAGAAATCGGTGCTCGCCTAACTCCCCCTATTTCCGCAAAGCAGGTCCAAGATTCCATTGCCTTACTGAAACGCCTAAAGTTGATAGAAGAGTCCTCAGATGGAAATTTTCGGGTGTTGGATACTTTAGTCTCCACTGGTGATGATTGGCAGGCGCAGGCAATTCGTAGTTACCAGAGACAAATGATTCTCATGGGTGCAGATGCCTTAGACCGTTTTCACAAGGCGGAACGGGATATCTCCTCCTTGACCTTGCCTTTTTCGCGCAAAACCCTGCCTGTGCTACGAGACCGCCTACGTGAGTTCCGCCAAGAAATGCTTAAGTTATCTCAGGATTGTAATGGAGCGGATTCGCTCTATCAAGTCAATATTCAACTGTTTCCTGCAGGCTACTTGTTGGAAGGAGAATCTCGTGATGACTCGGCGGACCGTTAAAATCTGGACATCCGTGGCAATAACTTTCTTTGCCCTGTCTGGTTGTACAGATTCCCGTAGCGCAGGGGGGTCTCCTGGGGAAACCACAAATGGCATCGTGGCTCGAGCTGTGGATCGCGAAGGGCTACCCATGGCCAAGGCCAAGGTCTACCTTTATGATCTAGAAAGCCTTTTCAAACTGGATAGCGCCATTGCCGATTCTTGCGGTTTCTTTGACCTGGAGGATTCCTTAGGAATCGCTCGGGGCCTAGAAATTTTCGCAGAAGACAGTTCAGCCATGCTTTGGATCCCTAATCCTTCAGCAGAAACCGCAGATTCTACAGTTTATGTGCTAAATCCTTCTAGGACGCTTCTGGCGTTTCCCGATAGCAATTTTAGAACGGTGGATACGCTTCGTATTCTAGGGACTCCTTACGTGGGCGTTGTTCACGGTTCTGGATTTCTTTTCTCCCATCTACCCTGTGGCGTTTGGGCGTTGGAGGGGGACGGCACCTACGCAGGCATGGTGGATCTCGGTGATACGGGAACCATTCAGGTGACATATAAAGTTCAGGCAGACTCTCTTCTCATAGAGAATTTTGATGATGGGGACCGACGACCGTTATGGGCAACCTATTGGCCAGAGACCACTTGGACGTGGTGGTTGGGTTTGGATTCTAGT
>DATIQS010000075.1:0-6984 GCA_035470605.1 Fibrobacteraceae bacterium | reverse complement strand
ACGCGATACTTTTACCGCCGCAGGGATCACGACACCCCTATACGGCCCTGAGCCATTGGGTATTGGCTATAACACGTTCCAGAGTTACATGAATTCTCTTTCCAATTTAGGTGAGGCTCCCGATGGTTACGCGTTTCACATGTACCATAACGGAGTAAACGACAATTCCTCCGCCCCCTATTCTAGCCCAGAAAGTTTCCGTACCGCCTTAAAATCTATTGGTGATGACTATACAGATGCCCCTCTCATTATGAGTGAATTTTGCCACTTAAATCAGACGTCTCCTTCGAGCTACGATATGATTAGCTTGGCGCAACTGATGCAAATCGGCTTTACCGACGGAAACCTAGCGGGTTACATTAATTGGGAGCTTCTCTGGGGAGACTCTGCCGCAGTCAATGGCCAAATGATTTCCGTCAGTAAGCCCTCTAGCTGGGGGGGGACGGGCACTTTCACAGTGAATCCAGAGTATCACGCCATGCGCCATTATTCGCGCTTCATTAATCCGGGTTGGTCCAGAATTGAGGCCTCCGTGTCTGGAAATGATGATGTCAGCGCTGTGGCCTTTAAAAATGCAAATGCGGATTCGATCACATTGGTGGTGATTAACGCGGCCAGCAGTACTCAAATTCCTTTAGAAGAGTACACAGTAAGTGATTTCAAGGTTTCCAGTATCACCCAATCGGTGACGGGAGGCGACATGAGTAAGACATTAACCAACGCCACTTGCGTTACTCTGCCTGCCCGATCCATCACCACTATTGTCCTTGTCTCTGGGGATGAGACCCTATCCACAGCCTCCTGCGGTGAGGAAACAACGGTGATTCCAGCCTACACGGGTACCCCAAGCGGCATCCTGATCGACGATGCCACCGTCACTGGAACCACGGACTGGACGGCGGATGGCAGCCGGGGAAGCCTGGGCACGGACACCACCGCATCCGGGCAGACCGTGGTCACCCTCACCTTTGCTGATACGGCTCAGGCTACCGCCGGTTACTCCAACCTGAGCTTTGACATGTCCGGCCTTAGCTCCAGTTTCAGTGGGTGCACGGCGGTTGTCGTCGCGGCCTACAATGACAGTTCGTCCTCAATCAGCATCAACATGAGCATCGACGACTCCTACGTGACCACATCCACCCTAGCGGCGGGTAGCTGGACCTCTTTAACATTCTCCTTGGCCGAAGATGACACCCTTGGCGACAAACTGTCTTTCAACTCTGACGGCTATGGCCCCATCCACATTGCCAACATCTATGCTACAGGGTGTGATGACGACACCAGCTCGTCCTCTGACACATCCGATATTCCTACCTATTCCGGCAGCTACACCGGAGTCACCATGTATGACGCCCTGACTGAAGGCGTTAGCGGCTGGTGGCATGACGCCTCTCATAGTGTAAGCGCCACGGCGGTAAAAACAAAAGGTGGACAGACTGTGGCTGCACTGACGTTTGCCGGATATGAGCAGGATGGCTCTGACGACTATCCGTATGCCAATCTGGCATACACGCTAGATTCGACGGCAGATTATTCTAGCTGCACGGGCTGGTCGGCGAGTATCTACGCCACCAGCACCGTATACCTAAACTACAACATCAACTGGAGTTATCTGGGTACAGCAACAGTATCCGCCGACGATGACTGGCAGACGATTTCGTTTGACTTGGATGATGATGACAGCATCACCAATGGTTTCGAGTTTAATTCGGACAACGCCGGCCCGATTTACGTAGCGAACGTCTATGCCACGGGATGCGAAAATGACACTAATGTGGAAGAAATCATGGTGTCCAATCCAGAACAACTACAAGAAAACGCCACCGGCACGATCTACGGATTGGATGGTTCCCGACTCTGGAGTGGAAGTCTGTCCAAGGCCATACGGGGAGGCTCATTACAATTATCTCAACTGCGTCCAGGCCTGTATCTGGTCCGTGCGGGGAACAAAATTTTCAAGGCCGTAAAGCGCTAACTCCCATTTCTTTCGGAGCCAAATGCTTACGGCGATAAGCAAATTTGGCTACCGAAACAGACCAAAATTTGCAAATAAACTTTGGACCAAGGAAGCCGAGCCCTTCCGTTGGGTAGGCTTTTCTTGCTGCCCGGTACATGATTTTTCCGTATAATCCCGCAAATTTTGATAAATTGTGGGCCATGGCGCATGTAATGGTTCTCAACTGTGGCAGCTCCTCCGTAAAATTTGCATTGGTGGAGACATCCACCGCCACCGCCCTCGCTGCCGGACTGGTGGAAAATTTGGGTGGACAAGCCCGCATCAAAGGCTCCGGGCCCCAAGGCAAAACCAACATAGACATTCCAGCCAAGGATCATGCCCAGGCGCTGGAGTCCGTTGTGGAGTTTCTTCGAACCCAAGGACTTTTCTCGAAACCTCCAGCCGTGATTGGACACCGTGTGGTGCATGGAGGAGAACGCTTCTCCTCATCCGTTTTAATCAACGATGAGGTTCTGGAAGCCATCCGTTCGTGTAACGGTTTGGCCCCTTTGCATAATCCAGCCAATCTCATCGGCATTGAAGTGGCGGGACGAGTGTTTCCTGGTGTTCCCCAAGTGGCTGTCTTTGATACCGCATTTCATCAGACCATCCCCACGCACGCCTTCCTTTATCCAGTACCCATGTCGCTTTACCGCGAAAAAGGAGTACGCCGCTACGGTTTCCATGGAACGTCCCACCGTTACGTCAGCGCCAAAACCGCTGAAATTCTAGGCAAGCCTATTAAGGAACTTCACCTATTAACCGCCCATTTGGGCAACGGATGCAGCGCATGCGCCGTCCGTGCAGGAGAATCAGTGGACACGACCATGGGACTGACCCCCATGGAAGGGATTCCTATGGGAACGCGTTCCGGTTCCATTGATCCAGGCCTTCACCGCTTTTTGCACGATGCCATGGGATGGGACTCCGCCCGTATTGACCAGGTGCTGAACAAGGAAAGCGGTCTGTTGGGACTTTCTGAGTTATCCAATGACATGCGTACGCTCGCTCAAGCCAGCGCAGAGGGGCACGAAGGCGCTCACATGGCGATTGAGGTCTTCTGTTACCGTTTGGCGAAAGAACTTGGCGCTTTGGCCACGGCCCTTCCCCGCATCGACGCGCTGGTGTTTACCGGTGGAATTGGGGAAAACAGTGCTCTGGTGCGAGCCAAAACACTGGAACATCTTTCGATTTTTGGCTTTGAAGTGGACCAAGCTCGAAACATCGCCCATGGAACATATACTCAGGGACGAATCACTCGGGACAGTTCTGCCGTCGCGATGGTCGTTTCCACCAATGAGGAACTCCTCATCGCGTTGGATGCGGAACACATCGCTTCCCGATCTTGAACCCTAATGCAAGGAGTGAATCCAAGATGAAACGCACGTTTGTTCTAGTTCCCACTGGCGGAGATGTTGGACTCACTTCGGTGGCTCTTGGGCTACTTACAGCAATGACCAACAAGGGTTATTCGGTTGCCTTTATCAAGCCCATTGCCCAGCAGGAGAAAGAGCACGACACGGAGCACTCCACCGCTCTCGTTCGCAAAATTTTCAATTTAGACCCCCCTACCCCGATCCGAACCTCAGAGGTGGTCAAACGCCTCACGATCGGCGATGAACAAGGATTGCAAGAGCTTTTCATTGAGCAATTTAATGCCGCTTCCGCCAAGGCGGATATCGTGGTGATCGAGGGAATGGTTTCGTCCAGTGCGCTTTTCTTTTCCAAGCGTCTAAACAAAATGATGGTTCGGGCTTTTGACGCAGATGTCATTCTGGTGGCGGCTCCCCATGAAAAGACACCCGAAGAGTTGCTGGAAGCTGTAGAAATCGAAGCCAACTCCTATTCCACCGAAATGGGAAGCCACGTCGCTGGAGTCATTCTGAACAAGGTCGGCCGTTCTTCCTCAGATGAAATGGAAGGCAACATTCTCAAGCACACGAAAACGCGATTTTTCGGTAATACTCACGCCCAAGCCTCTCGTCAGGATCTTGTCGAACGCTATCGACAATTATTTGCGCAGAGTCCCAAAACGCCGCTTATTGCTCTTGTCCCATGGAAAGAAGGGCTTGCCGCGCCCTCCACCAAGGATATTTCAGAATATCTAAATGCCCATGTTCTTCGGCGAGGGGAATGGAGCCAACGCCGTGTGGAATCCGTGGCCATCTGCTCCATGGGACTTTCGAAAAGCCTTTATTTCTTCCAAGATAGGGTTCTCGTGGTGGCCACAGCGGACCGCTCCGATATTGTATTGGCTGCAGCCATGGCCTCTCTCAATGGAGTGAAACTGGCAGGTATTCTGTTGTGCGGACGTTACGAGCCTGATCCAAACTTACTGATCCTCTGCGAAAGAGCCTTTGCCCAAGGGCTTCCCGTTGTCACCATCGGAGCAGATATGTACAGCACCGTGGGTCAGATTTCAAATTACCATAAATCTATTTCTGTGGATGAATGGGAATGCGCCAAGACCGTATTTGATACTGTGGCGGAAACAGTCGATTCCCAATGGTTGGGAGATCTTCTCTCCGCGTACCGTGAGCACCGGATTTCCGGCCCAGAATTCCGAACACGCATTATCAACTCCGCCCGCCGATTTACCAATCGAAAAATTGTTCTCCCAGAAGGAACGGAACCCCGTACTGTCAAAGCCGCCGTGATCGTCCTACAGCGACAAATTGCAGAACCTATCCTACTCGGAAACCCGGAAGAGGTACAAAAAGTCGCGGCGGATCAAGGTTTGGTGTTACCACCCGAACTGAAGATTCTCAATCCTTCAGATGTCCGCGAAAAATACGCACAACCGCTGTTTGAACTTCGCAAAGCAAAGGGCATGACCTTGGAACAGGCGCATGAATTATTGCAGGACAATGTCTGGCTCGGAACAATGATGCTAAAGCTTGGCGATGTGGATGGCCTTGTTTCTGGCGCGGTTCATACCACGGCAGACACTGTAAAGCCGGCCCTGCAAATCATCAAAATGGCCCCTGGATTTCATCTGGCGTCCTCTATTTTTTTCATGTGTTTACCCAACCAAGTGCTGGTCTATGGGGACTGTGCCATCAACCAAAATCCCAACGCAGAGGAGCTGGCGGACATTGCCATCCAGAGCACAGACAGCGCAAAAGCCTTTGGATTACCCCCCCGTGTTGCCATGATCAGTTATTCCTCTGGTACATCTGGACATGGTGAGGATGTGGAAAAAGTTCGTAAAGCAACAGAGTTGGTCAAAGCTCGCCGGCCGGACATTCTGATTGATGGCCCGATGCAATACGACGCCGCTACGACGGAAAGCGTCGGACGCCAAAAGATGCCAGGCAGTCCCGTTGCTGGCCGGGCGACCGTGCTGGTCTTCCCCGATCTAAATACAGGCAACACCACCTATAAAGCGGTCCAACGTTCCA
This sequence comes from Fibrobacteraceae bacterium, assembly GCA_035470605.1. GTDB lineage: Bacteria > Fibrobacterota > Fibrobacteria > Fibrobacterales > Fibrobacteraceae > CAIRAY01. The sequence goes on along the minus strand of DATIQS010000075.1, from coordinate 1,587 downwards.
CGAACACGATTAGCGTGGGTCCCATGTTACAAGGCTTGGCGCGCCCTGTCAACGACCTATCCCGCGGAGCGTTGGTGGATGATATCATCTATACGATAGCTATTACCGCCATTCAGGCTGGAACGGCAGACACGACCCCTTAAAATTAACGAGTACGGCCGTTGACCGGGTCAATTCGGTCGCGATTTCTTGTGTTCCAGGGCTTTCGGCCTTGGTCACGCTAGGGACATCGCCGGATCATGTGGATGTATTATCCTAAATCCCGCACACACAAAGAGTATATCTATGCCAGTAGCAGCGAAAACTGAACTGGCATATCAGACGGAGATATCATCCAACTGATCGGCACCAAACACGGTCACTTCGTTCCGCAGCACATGCCTACCTTGGATATGTCTCTGGAATCCGGCAGCGCCGGAACGGAGATATCATGATAACAAGGCTTTCAGTCCGACTCTAACCTTCCCAACGGCGACCGTTAGGTTAAATTTTCAACATGGATGCCTCTATTCCTGTATATAGAGAGATACCGCACGAATGCCCCTACTTACCCGATGTTCAGTGCTCCAATCTCCGCTTTGAACTTGCCCAGTCCAGCCCAGAATTCCTGGACATCTTACTGGAACGTGGGTTCCGCCATTTCGGCGACAGTTTTTTCCGCCCAGAATGTCCAGGATGCGAGGCTTGTGTAGGCATTCGCATCCCCGTCGATACCTTTAAACCCAACCGCAGTCAAAGACGTTGCCTACGCGATAATACCGATTTGGTGTTGGATATGGGACCTGTAATCATCGATGAGGAACGGCTCGATCTGCTCAATCGTTTCCAACTGGCTCGCTGGCTCGACAAAAATTGGAGTTTGATTGAATATGACGAAGAACAATACCGTTCCAGCTTCTGCTGGGATGCCAACCTACTTCAGGAACTGATCGTTCGCGACCAGCAGGGCAAGCTTCTAGCGGTTGGGATTGTTGATTTCACACAGACCACAGCCAGCGCCACCTATCATTTCCACGATCCACAAGAATCCCGTCGAGGCCTTGGCACTTGGTTACTGCTCCGCGAGCTAGAATTGCTGAAAACCATGCAATACCGCTACCTGTATCTTGGGCTCTGGAATGGACAATGCAAATCATTGGACTATAAGAGCAGATTTCTTCCCCACGAACTGCTGGTGGATGGGGAATGGCTCCTGTCTGAGAAACAGGCTCCTAATCTCTGAATCGTTTTAAGTCGATTTCGGTCCTGTTTCATTCCGCCACATCTACTCTTTCTTCTCGTTTATTCCATTACCTTGTATGAAGTGATGTGGGAAAAGGACAAGAGAGGATCTATGACAAATACTCGAAATCTGGCTGTCGCATTCAGCGCCACGCTCCTACTATTTTGCTCCGGGGCCTATGCGCAAACAAGTCCCGGAGAAATGGAAACTTCAAGTGCCACAGGTTCATCTATGGAAGGCGTGTCGTCCGGGGAGTTCAGCCTCTCATCTATGGAAGGCATGTCGTCTGGAGAATTAAGCCTCTCATCTATGGAAGGCATGTCGTCTGGGGAGTTCAGCCTCTCATCTATGGAAGGCATGTCGTC
>DATIQS010000074.1:0-8358 GCA_035470605.1 Fibrobacteraceae bacterium | reverse complement strand
AGAAGCCACCTATCTGGCATGGATCGATGCCCGAAATCTTGGAATCGCAGAGCCCTCGCAATTTTTCGAAAAGGCGGGAGTCGGCTTATCCAACGGCGACGACTTCGGGGCACACGGATTCCTGCGGCTCAATTTTGGCTGTTCACAAAAACTCCTGTGCAAGGCTTTAGATCGTATGCATCTCGCCATATCGGGATTATCAAAAAAGGAGGATCGATGAATCAAGAATGGAGTGAGAAGTTGTGCGCCATCGGTGTCGTGCATTCTCCATTTCACGAAGCGACAGGAACCCCGGTACAACCTTTTGCCGCCGCGCAGTATGAAGGCGGATGCGCAGATGTCCGGGATTATCCAGAGGCCCCTCGGGTTTCCGCTCAGGGTTCCCAAGGAACCTTGGAAATCTTCCCAGAATGGGAAGAAGCCCTGCTCGATCTAGAAGGCTTTTCCAGGGCCTGGATTCTCTTCTGGTGCCATCGAAGTGCAGAGCCGAAAAAGCACTCCATCCCCTATCGGGATGCTGTGCCACATGGGTTGTTTGCTACACGCGCTCCGGCTCGTCCCAATCCCATCGGCATCTCGACCGTCCGAATCCAAGCGGTTCGCGGCCGTTTTATCCACGTCTCCGAAATGGATGCCCTACATGGATCGCCACTTCTGGACCTCAAACCCTACGTGCCGCTCTATGACTCCTATCCCGATGAACGAGCCGGTTGGCTAGAGCACCACCCGGGAAAAAAACGCGCCGTCAAAGCAGACGCTCGTTTTGAACGGGAAAAAACTGCTGATTAACGTGGACAAAAATGTCCACAAAGAAACAGTAAATTTAGGGCAAAAAAGCAAAAACAAGTTACTTTTTAAAAGAAAGTAAATCTTTTTTCTTTTTTGAAATGTCCACAGCAAGCCACTCAATCGACCTTTATGAATACCTGGACTACCAGGCGTTTTTGTCTGATTATTATACGAATGAGAAGGCAAAGGGCCCCTTATTCAGCTATCGCGTTTTTGCTGCAGGTTTGGGAATGGACGCCAGTCTTCTGGTCAAAATTCTCCAAGGGAAACGACATCTCTCTCTAGCGGGCATCAAAGCGGTAGTGCGTTATTTCGCTTTTTCCAAGGAACAACGGGACTATTTTCAAGCCCTGGTCGCTTACAACAAGGCAGACTCCGATTCAGAGGTCCGCACTCGTTTTGAACAATTGCTCTCCTTGCGTCCAGCGGCTTCTAGAAAAATTGATGCCGATGAATTTCGTTATTTTCAACACTGGTACTATCCAGCCATCCGAGCGGCCTTGGATTTTGTGAACTTCCATACTGAAGACAATCCCTCCCGATTTGCAACCCGCTTCTCCCCCCGCCTAACAGCCGCCCAAGTGGAAGAAGCCCTTGGAGTTCTGCTCCGTCTAGGCCTTGTGCAGCAAATAGATGACGGGCAATTGGTCCCGTCCGAAGCCCATTTAAGCACCGGAGAACGCTGGCGGAGTGCAGCTGTCGCAGAATATCAGCGTCAATCCATAGATTTGGGGATCGCAGCATTAGAAACCATTCCCCGTGAAGAACGCGACATATCTACTCTGACCCTATCCTTAAACAGTACCCAATTGCAAACGATACGGGAAATCATGGCGGAAGCGCGCCGTTCCATCATCCGTCTAATAGATACAATGCCGTCATCGCAATGTGATGCCGTGTATCAGTTGAATGTTCAACTTTTCCCAGTTTTGCGCAGGGAGAATGTATGATACGCGTTGTGGAATGGATCGTCCTCTTTTTACTCTTGATGCTTGTGGCCGGCTGTGGGATAAAGAATGCAGGGACAAGCACAGAAACAACCAATGGGGTCGCACTTATCCTTCTAGACGGGGATAGCACACCTGTCGCATTCGCTCGTGTGGTTTTGTATGCCACAGAAAGCGACTCTATTCTTGACACGGCGCTGGCGGACTCTATGGGGGTAACTGCGCTGAACTGGGACGAGGCTCTCGTGGGAAATTTGGAGGTAACCTCGCCGGATTCTTCCACAATGCTTTGGTCTTGGAATCGCAAGGCAACGGAATTTTCCGATTCCACAATCCTCCTTATTCCTCAGTCCTGCCGGATGCATGTCTATACGTCAGAAAAAGAGATCCGAATTCTGCGCCTGCTCTCTAGCCCCTACCAGGCCCAATCCGTAAACGACACATTCACCTTTGCGCATATTCCAGCAGGTTCATGGACCTTAGTCCACCAACCTGATTCTACGGATTCGACTCACCTTATCGCGTTAGGACACGCGGTGGTCTCTTCTGGAGATACGGTGGTCACGAATTTGGATTCGAACACCCAGACGGTACTTGAAGACTTCGAGGATGCGGACTCACGTCATAACCTGGCTGTATTGACTGGCTCAACGGGCTGGTATTTTAATGCTTTGAACTCCGCAAGTTGGCTTCAGCCTCTCGATAAGGCGGATTTTGCAGCGGCTGTTTTTGCGGATTCCTCGGGGATAAACCACTACCTGGCCCTACGCTTTATTCTTCCCACGGACTCGTCTATGACATTGGTGGGTACACATTTCGCCGATAGCGGTTCAACTTTCGACCTTTCAGCCCTCCAATCTATCTCCATCCGAATGCGTGGGGATGGCGTTGTAAGCTTTGCAATGGAAAATCCCGCATCCGTAGGAGACACTCTGTTCCGAAAGGCCATATGGAGCACAACAGTCGATTCAAATTGGCACGACTATACGTTCAGTCCTGGAGGAGAAGTCCTATGGCCAGAAATCGGTGAAGTGGATTTTTCCAGCATTGCGGATTCCATCGGATTTGTCACGTTCTTCATGCAATCCGGCAGTTGGCTAGATGTCGATGATCTTGTTCTGGAAGGGGTCGTCCCTTCTACCTTTACCCCGTAATTCCCCACACGCAAAAAAGGCCCGACGTACGAATGTGCGCCGGGCCTTTCCTGATCAGGAGCCGAATTGAAAGGACTTAGAAAGTCCACCAGATCGAAAAGAAGTGCAGAATCGAGCCCGCAATGACGAACAAATGCCACACCGGATGAGTCCAGGGAATCCGTTTAAGCGCATACACAATGGCACCCAAGGTATAAACACCACCGCCCCAAAGCAGCAAGGCAAAACTCGTAGAGGACATGGCGACTTTCATTGGCCCCACAAAACCAATCACCACCCAACCCATCAAAACAAACAGAATCGTGGAGATGATCTTGTTATTGTTTCGTTGCAAAGACTCCATCACAATGCCCAAAATGGCACACCCCCAGATCACCCCAAAAACCACCCACCCCAAAGCCCCACGCAGAACAGAAAGGGAATAAACCGTGTAAGTACCTGCAATAAGCAGATAGATCGAAGAATGATCGAGAATTTTTAAAATTTTTTTTGCCTTACTGTTTGTCAAGGCATGATATAACGTGGACATCAAATAGAGCAGAATCAATGTGGAGCCATAAATACTCACAGAGACGACACTCTGAGCATCACTATGATGAACCGCACGAACGATCAACACAACTAAAGCCGCGACCGCCAGGCCAAAACCAATACCATGGGTTACCGAAGAGGCGATTTCCTCTCCTAGTGAATAAACCCGGGCTGGAACTTTGCATTTCACATTCGGGATCATTTTTGAAAGATACATAAACCCTAGACTCTCTTGTCTGTTTTATAGAAGAAAGCCAATTTGTGTATCTTTGTTCACATGACACACATCACTCAAGCCCAGCAACTTCATGGCGTTTTCCCCGCACTGTTCACGCCTTTGCGGGATGATGATCCTAAGCATCTACGGAACAGCATCGACCTGGAAAAAGCGGCCGAAATGATCGAAGATCTGATCACCGCAGGGGTGCATGGTCTTGTCCCCGTGGGAACAACAGGGCAGTCCGCAACGCTGACTCCACGGCAACATCTTGATTTTATTCGTTTTGTCCTGGGACATGTGAACGGACGCGTCCCGGTTATAGCGGGAGCCGGCTCCAACTGCACTCGTGAATCGGTAGAAATGATTCAAGAAATTCAGAAGATTGCCCCAGTCCCTGTCCTTTGTGTCACCGGTTATTATAACAACCCCTCCCAGGAAGGGATTGCGGAGCATTTCCTCACCTTGTCGAAGGAAACCGGGGCCCGGATCGTCATTTACAATGCTCCTGGGCGCACGGCAAATTATATCCATCCAGACACCTTAATCCGCCTCGCGGAGGATCCCAATATTATCGGGCTCAAGCAGGCCGTGGATTTCCGGATCGGCGAAAAATTTCATGAAGACACCGAACGGATCATTCGGGAAACAGCCGATAAAGACTTCGCCGTTCTCTCGGGGGAGGATGGCTCCTTTATTGATATGCTGGAAATGGGGGGTGTTGGATTAGTCAGCGCCACGGGAAATATCCCCGAGGCAGCTAAAATTTTTGTGGATTTGTTCAAGGCCTATCATCGCGGAGAGTACGCGTTTTGTGATGAACTGCAAGATGCGGCTCGCGATTATGTAGACGCAGTCTTTTGCCGTAAAAATCCCATCCCTCTAGGAGCTTTTTTCCAAAGTCCCTTGTTCCTCCCCCTGGTCTCCGTTCGCGACACCGCCCGCGGAGACGAAGCCGAGGCCCGTATCATCAAATTAATCCGTGAAAAGGCCTCTTCACTACTCAAGTACCACCCCGGATTACAGTAATCCCCAAAGGGAGACATCTAATGCGCGCTCACGAAATCGACTACCAAATCATTGGCGATGATATGCAGATTGTGGAGGTGGAGTTAGATTCAGGTGAAACCGTCATTGCGGAAGCAGGCATGATGAATTACATGGAAGACGGCATCACCTTTGAGGCTCGCATGGGCGATGGTTCTGAACCTGATCGTGGACTCTTTGGTAAATTAGTCGATGCAGGGAAGCGCGTTATAACAGGGGAATCTCTGTTCGTGACCCACTTCACTCACCATGGTACAGGGAAAAAGCGCGTGGCCTTTGCCGCTCCCTACCCAGGGAAAATCATTCCCGTGGATCTGGCTGCCCTAGGGGGACAAATCATTTGTCAAAAAGACGCCTTTCTCTGCGCAGCCCTCGGAACGCGAATCACTGTTTCTTTCGCAAAGCGCCTCGGGACTGGACTGTTTGGAGGAGAAGGATTTATCCTTCAAAAGCTAGAAGGCGATGGGAAAGCCTTTGTTCATGCGGGAGGCACCATCGTAAAACGCCAACTTCAAGGGGAAACATTACGAGTAGACACCGGCTGCCTGGTGGCCTTCACGCAGGGCATCGATTATGACATCGAACGGGCAGGGAATCTGAAAAGTATGGTGTTCGGTGGTGAAGGGCTCTTCCTTGCAACCTTGCGAGGAACCGGTACAGTGTGGTTACAAAGTTTACCCTTTTCCCGTTTGGCGGATCGAATTCTTGCAAATGCCCCCAAAGCCGGAGGAAAGTCCCGTGAAGAGGGCTCCCTGTTAGGCGGTCTGGGTCGCATGTTTGAGGAATGACGCTCAAATTCCTGGGCGAAGCCTCCTGAAATTCTTATATTATGGCCCGTCTCAATTGAGCCAAGGGTTCCAATATGTTCCAGAAAACGATCCGGTCTTTAGCGATTGTCGCCTTTATGGCCTCATTTGCTTTCTCTCAGGCCCCCGGGGTTGTAGCTCCGTCTTCCACTGGTAAAATTTTTTCAAAAGACTATACAGGAATTCAGTCCATTAAAGCGGTGATTAAAACCCATGAAGGAGATATTACTGTAAATCTGGATTTCAAAAAGGCTCCAAACACCGTCGCGAATTTTGTTGATCTTGCCCAAAAAGGCTTTTATAATGGCACGACCTTTCATCGAGTGATCCAACGATTCATGATCCAGGGTGGAGACCCCAAAGGTGACGGGACCGGAGGCCCTGGGTACACAATTCCATTTGAAAAAAACGATTTAAAACATGAAATCGGAGCCATTTCCATGGCCAACACTGGCGATCCCAATTCTGGCGGTTCTCAATTTTTTCTGGTGCAGTGGCCTCAGCCCCACCTAGATGGAAAACACACCGTCTTCGGCAAGATCGAATCTGGTTTGGGCGTGATTTATCGTATTGAGCCCTATGATCCCATCATCAAGGTGGATATTGTCGAAACAAGGACCCCTTGAGCAAGGATCGTGGATGAGTTCAAAAAACCAAAAAAAAGATTCCAAGACAGAAAGAAAGGTGCTAAAGAAGGCAACCAAGGAGGCAAAGCCATTGGCGAAAACCTCGAATAAGAAACAGGCTTCTCCATCAAAAGCAGTGAAGTCATCAGCTTCCAAGTCAGTCAAGCCTTCCATAGCTAAATTTTCCAAAGCAGCCAAGCCATCCAAACCGGCAACAGCCCCAACCAAAGGGGGGACAGTTAAAAAGCTTCCCTCTAAAGCAGCGTCAAAACCTGTGAAAGCACCCTCTAGGACGGCAAACAAGTCTCTCCCTATCAAAGACAGCAAGGCAAAAACGGTAAAAACACCTCTAGCCCCGGCCCCCAAATCTGTAACCAAAACTGTTGGGAAAACGAAATCCATCGTCAAGAATGCAGCCCCCTCGAAAAAGGGCCCCCCTGTGCAGACCGAAAAGCCATCAAAATCGATGGCAAAATCTGCCCCTATTTTAGTGACTCAAGAAGAAACTAAGAAGTCCATGGCTTCGGTTTCCATGGAAAAAGAAAAACAAAATTCTGAGGTAAAAAAGCCTCAGGAAACGTCCGTTCTGCTTCAAGCGTACAAGTTGGTCCGTACCCCATTCTTCTTTGAAATTTTGGAAGCAGAAGAACGGATCAATAAAAAGAAATACAGTTCAGAAACAAAGTTGCCAGAAAAGCCAACGATCTGCGTGCGCAACCGATCCTCTTTGGTGGAAGAGACCCCAGAAGAGCTGATCGAACGCCTAGCCCAAGAACTAGAAGAAGAAAATTTTGGGATGCTCCGCGAATTCGGTTCGCAAATGTGTACGAAATGTGGCATCAACCCAGTATCTCCAGAATTTCGGGTGGATAAGGATCTCGGCTACTGCGAAGAATGCGCAGAAATTTTACGCCTTGGACAGTCCAAAGAGGCCCGGAAGTCGGAATATCAGATGTCCTTAATGAAACGCGATCCACTCGCTGGAGACACGGAAAGCGAAGAAAACGAAGGAATGGGTTCCCAGAGCGTGGATGATGAGGAACTCGAGGAATTGGAAAACGAATAGGATTTTCATGAGCCTGAAGTTCTAAGGGTTCCTCTCAAAATTAACCTCAAGGAACATTGCGAGCGAGATTGTGCAAGGCGCTGTCGTAGCTGCAATAGGCCAAATGGGGTCTTTTAGAAGACCCCTAAATCTAATTGAGCTTAACACTACAGTTCAACACATAAACTATATGCCAGTACTATAGCGAAAGCTGAACTAGCATATCAGGAGAAATAGAGCCGCCCCGATCAACTGCGAGATCTAGGTTGAACGATCAACAGACGCATCCATTCGCGCAGCCGACGGAGGATGTCACAGAGTTCTTTCATTGCGATGAGGGCATCAGAACCTCCTTGTTGACGTGATGCCTTGTCCAAGGAATGTACCTGCCCTCACCACAACCTGCGCCGGTTTACTCTATTTCAGCATGGCGACATCAGTGCCCCCCCGCGCCAAAGCACGGGGGTCTAGGGCCACTAAAAGAAAATCGCACAGCAAGTTTTTGACTAGACTCGATCCGCGCTTGCAAACGTCAAATTGATAACGCGACGAGAGAGGCCAGACTCTAGGAATACTCCGGTGGAGGGTTGTTTTCCTGACGAATCTCTGGAAGCATCAGCCTTGGAAACGATATCGAAGCAAAAACGTGCGAAGATTCATCCAACCATATTACTCTGTCTTGAGGCAACGAAGCGACATACCAAAGGCCTTGTCGTCATAGTCGGATATGAAATTTGTGCGGTAGGAGTAAAGGTTCCAAAAGAGAGCTTCCGCTCCATCATATTCCGAAGCCTCCCAAAAATCTGCGTAATACCCCAGTCCGTTCCAATTTCCATTCACATTGCGAACACTTGCGGGCAGAGCCGTAAATCCATAGGAGTCTAAACCATTTTTGTCATTGTTCCACCCACTGGTGGACTTCAGGTACGCTCCAGCAGAATCCTCTCCTCCAACAGCTTCAACCAAAGAACTCCACTCCCCCGCAGATGGAATATGCCAACCATCAGGGCAAATTCCCTGAAAATTCACCAGCGTATCAGTTTCCCCCCAAAGGCTTGTCAGGTACTGGCGATCAATCCCCATCGCATCAGCCCAGGAATAATAACGCCCATAGGTGTCACAGGTACTGGAGTCTGAATGATCTGAAGTATCCCCTGCGCTAACGCCATAGCACCAGCCAATGGTATAAGTCTTAT
>DATIQS010000073.1:0-5038 GCA_035470605.1 Fibrobacteraceae bacterium | reverse complement strand
GTATACAATAGACAATCATAAGTCGCTGGCTTTTTCTGTTCGTTGCCTTAAGGACACCAACTGATGGGCCCCCTTGAGCTATATTAGCTCGTATGCCATATCCGCATATCCACATTGATTTTTCTCAGGTTCCGTCGCCTTGTTATGTACTGGAGGAGGCTCGCCTGCGGGCCAATTTGGAGGTTTTGGATCGGGTGCAACGCGAGGCTGGCGTCAAGGTGATTTGTGCGCTTAAAGGCTTTTCCATGTGGAGCACTTTTCCTATCGTGCGCGAATATCTCCCAGGTGCTACGGCGAGTTCCTTAAACGAGGCGTTATTGGCTCACCAAAAAATGGGGGGTGAAATTCATGTCTATGCGCCTGCATACCGCGAGGCGGAAATCGGACAAATTCTCGACTTAGCCGATCACATCTCGTTTAATTCGTTCGCTCAATGGTTGCGTTTCCGCGAGCGTGTTTTGGCGCATCCACGGCACCCGAGTCCAGGGCTTCGCGTCAATCCTGGGTTCTCTGAGGTAGAGGTGGAACTTTATAACCCCTGTGCCCCTGGTTCGCGCTTAGGAATCCCCCTGGAAGAATTCCGGCCGGAGCTTTTGGAGGGGATTGAGGGCTTGCATTTTCATGCTTTATGTGAACAGAATGTGGGTGTGCTAGAAAAAGTGCTCCAGGCATTTGAGGCGCGTTTTGGACGGTTTATTTCGAAAATGAAATGGATCAATTTTGGGGGGGGACATCATATCACCCGCGAAGACTATGATGTGGATCGGTTGATTCAAGTGCTGCGCGCCTTCCGAGCTCGCTACCCGCAAGTTCAGATGATTCTAGAACCGGGGGAGGCTGTGGGGTGGCGTACTGGCGAGCTTGTGAGTACCGTGGAGGATATTGTTCGTAACGGTATGGAAATTGCGATTTTGGATGTATCGGTCAGCGCGCATATGCCAGACTGCTTGGAAATGCCTTATCGTCCACAGATTATCGGTGGCGAGGAACCAGAAAAATTGCCATACACCTATCGTTTGGGTGGAGGGACCTGCCTGGCTGGGGATGTGGTGGGTGATTACAGTTTTGCTACGCCGCTTCAGGTGGGGAATCGCATTATCTTTTTAGACATGATCCACTACACCATGGTGAAAACAACATTTTTCAATGGGGTCCATCATCCCTCTATCGGGATTTGGGGCCGAGATAGTCGGTTTCGGCTGGTACGCGAATTTACATACGAGCAGTTTCGCGATAAATTGTCGTAGGACCTCTGCTCTCGTTTATGGGCACCTCTAAAAATTAGCTTTGAGGCCATTTCGAGCGAGATTGAAGCAATCCAAGAAAAAACAGGCAAAACGGCCGGCTGAGCAACCACTTGCGGCTGTGCCGCTTAGTGGGGCGCTGTCCTCTATGAGGAAGGCCTACTTGGAGTCGGTTGAGGACGGATTTGTCTGTTTTGATGATATCTCCGTCCTGATATGCCAGTTAGGTTTTCGCCGTTACTGGCACATATCCTCAGCTGAGGAAAGTTTTGCTTGGTTACGGAGACATATACTCCACTGAGTACGCAGGAGAGCGCAATCGTAGCCGGAATGAGCCACGGGAATTTTTAGAGGGACCCCTATTTAGATCGGACGGGCGAGTACGGCGAGATGCACGCCATCTGCTGCAGATGTGGTGAGTCCGCCTGCGTAACCAGCGCCTTCACCCAAGGGAAACAGACCTCGAACATGGATGGATTCGAGGTTGTTGTTGCGGGGAATCCGGAGAGGAGAAGAGGTGCGGGTTTCGGGACTAACCAGCAGACCATTGCGGATCCAACCTGGAATTTTTCGTTCAAAGTTCAGAAAACCTTCGGCAATAGACTGGCAAACGGGACGAGGTAGCCAGTCCCAGTGATTTGTCGGGATAAGCCCTAGGGGGTAAGAACTCTTGGGTAGCACGAAATCCGTTTTCTGATCGAGAAATTTGGCGGCGGTTTGTGCGGGTGCGGCATAATTACCTCCCCCGCGGGAAAACGCCTCGCTTTCCAAGGCCCGCTGTAGAGCAATTCCTGCCCAAATCTCTGGATTTTCATGGAGCCGTAGTCCTGCGTCCACCCAACCTTTCCACAAGGGATTTAACCACCACTGCTCTTCCTGCGCAACAGGAACGACAATCCCCGCATTGGCAAAGGGGGCGTTGCGTCGGCTATAACTCATCCCATTGGTAGCTAGCGTGCCTGGTTCCGAAGTGCAGGGGATCAGTACCCCACCTGGACACATGCAGAAGGAGTAAGCGTTGGAAGAACCTGCGCAGGTGGAGGCGGTGAGTGCATATTCTGCCGCCCCTGTGAGGCGAGTGTCCACGCCTTGCCCCAGTTGCCGCTCATTAATAAATGCCTGAGGGTGCTCAATTCTCACACCGAGAGCGTAGGACTTGGCTTGTACTGTGACACCTCGCTGTTGTAAAAGCGAATAAACGTCACGTGCAGAGTGCCCTGTTGCCAATACGAGACTAGAGCATTCCTGCCAGCGGTTGTTGAAGGCTACGCGACTCACTGCGCCCTCTTGAATTTCCAGATCAGTGAGTTTTGAATCAAAGAAAACCTTGCCGCCCGCCTCTTCAATCCAATGGCGCACCTGCAGCAGGATTTTTTGCAGTCGATCTGTTCCGATGTGCGGCTTGGCTAGCCAGCGCACTTCGGGGCCCGCTCCCGCGAGAGCTAAGTCATTCAGTACTTGTTCTACAAAGGGCGTCCTTGTGCGGCTAGTCAGTTTTCCATCAGAAAACGCGCCCGCCCCGCCCTCCCCGAAGAGGATGTTCGATCGCGCATTGAAGTCACGTCCTTTCAAAAAATGACGAATATCGCGGAAGCGCTCTTCCACGGGCTGTCCCTGTTCATGCAACTCGACCCGATATCCTTTACGGGCTAAACTTAGGGCAGCCCAGAGTCCTGCAGGCCCTGCGCCCACTATGCATACCTGCATTCCGAGGTCCAGCGAGTCACGTCCCGGAATGTCATTCAAAGTTTCGATCGGAGTATTGTCGGGCTTGAGTTGGGGGTGTCGCAGAGTCTGGTCACACACAAAGCGCACATTGCAGATCCACTGGGGGTGGCCCTTTTTCCGTGAATCCAGGGACACGCGCAAAGGCTGGACGTCTAGGAGGCTCTGCCGAGGAATGCGTAACTCCCGAGCGAGAATGTCAGACATCTGGCCGCGTCGGGCCAGCGGAACCTGTAGTTGTTGGAAAATCCAGGATGTGGGCTTTCCCATATTAAGCCGATTTTAATTCAGATTTTGCAGTTGGGAGGGATTTGGGGGCTAGTGCCTCTTTGGCCAATTGGTCCACCCGTTCGTTCCAGAAATCGCCTGTGTGGGCGACGACCTTTTCAAAGGTATTTTTCCCCAGCAAAGGAAGAACGGCCTGCTGATAGTTTTTGGCGACTGGCTTTTCCGCCTTCCAACGCTTTTGTGCCCATGCAGCTAATCCCTCATAGTCGTGACAAATGGTGGCGGACCGGCCTTGAGACTGTAGCCAACGCAGAGCCTGTATGGTTGCTTCGCATTCCCCGTCGATGTTCCGGGATTGTGCGGGTCCCGCAGTGCGTCCCGCTTTGTGCGCCAATTCTTTGCCGTCCTCTACAGCCACCCAGGCCCATCCCGCTTCCGCCGTTCCCTGCATGAAGGAGCCATCGACATAGACGCGCAAACCCGTGATGGGTTGCTTTTTCGTCAAGGAATGCAGGCCAGCCCACTCCTCAGCCTGGGTACGGGTGGGAAAGGATTTGAATTGGGCTCCCGCTTTCCCATGCACCACGCGCTGGCATTCCTCCCAGGTGGTGTAAACGGTAGCAGGCTCTGGTTTGCGAACAGCGTAATATTTGGTGGCCATTATTTAGAAATGGGTTAAAAATGGACTTCACTGAGCAGCACCCGCACAATTTCTTCGGGGCTGGTCAGACCTTCATTCATCTTTGCGAAACCATCCGAGAGTAGGGGATCCAAATGTAGACTGCGGCGTAATTCGCCTTCGCTCACATTGGACAGGATCATACTGCGGACTTCGGGGGAAATGGTCAACATTTCAAAAACGGCGACACGACCTCGGTAGCCGGTATGACCACAGGCGGGGCAGCCTATGGGACGAGGAACACGGTCGGGCAAATCGGGGATCATGCGGCGGAGTTCCTCCGACGGTGCATCCCATTGCATACAATGTTTGCACAATTTGCGCACAAGACGTTGCGCCATGACACAGAGGACTGCGCTTCCGATCAGAAAAGGTTCAATGCCAAGATCCTTTAATCGCGTGATGGCGGAGATGGAATCATTTGTGTGCAGTGTGGATAAAACCAAATGGCCCGTCTGGGCGGCCTGAACGGCGATGTGCGCTGTTTCTGGGTCGCGGATTTCTCCGACAAGGATTACATCTGGATCCTGTCGCAGAATGGAGCGCAATGCGCTGGCAAAGGTCAAGCCTGCCTTTTCGTTAATCTGTACTTGATTGGCGCCCGGCAGATCGTATTCGATGGGATCCTCAATGGTGGTGATGTTGATGTCTTGATTGAGGATGTGCTGCAAACCGGCGAATAAAGTGGAGGACTTCCCGCTGCCCGTGGGACCGGTCACAAAAATCATGCCTTGGGGACGCTTGAAGAAATACTCCAGACGATCCTTCATCGTCGTAGGCATTCCCAAGTTGTCCAGCCGCTGCAGAGTAACCACTTGGCGTAAGAGGCGTAGCACCACCTTTTCCCCGAAGCGTGTCGGTAGGCTACTGACGCGGATATCCACCTCGCCGCCCTTCCAGTCCCAGCCGATACGTCCGTCCTGGGGAAGGCGCTTCTCGGCAATGTCTAGATTGGACATAACCTTGAGGCGACCGATGACTGCGGGTTTCACCCAACCCGGCAGAACCAGATGTTGGCGCAACATGCCATCGCGTCGGAAACGGATTTTTAGGGAGTCTTCCTCCGGTTCGACATGGATGTCTGTCGCGAGTTGGCGTAGGGCTTCGTTGATGATTCCTTCGACCAGGCGAATCACTGGGCGAGCTTCCCAGGCTGCATCAT
>DATIQS010000072.1:0-10496 GCA_035470605.1 Fibrobacteraceae bacterium | reverse complement strand
GCCTACCCGGGGCATAAAGAAAAACACAGCGTCCTAGCCAAACAGGCGCAGGATTTGGTGGAAAAATACCATCGCGGCGAATTAGTCCTTCCATTGTCCCTTTCCCGCTTCTTGAACGATTGGATGACTCATCATATCCATGATGAGGACAAAATGATGGTGCGATGGCTGCGTCAGGATGGGGCTTTTTCTACTTGATCTGGGAGTGTGTGTTTATTTTTAGCCCAAATTGTGGGGATTTTAAAGGGTTCCTCTAAAAATTAACTTTGAGGCCATTTCAGGCGAGATTGATGCAATCCACACGCAAAACGACCGGCTGAGCAACCACTTGCAGCTGTGCCGCTTAGTGGGGTGCAGTCCTGTATAAGGAAGACCTACTTGGAGTAGATTGAGAACGGATTTGTCTGTTTTGATGATATCTCCGTCCTGATATGCCAGTTAGGCTTTAGCCGTTACTAGCCATATCCTCAGCTGAGGAAAGCTTTGCTTGGTTACGAAGACAGATACTCCACTGAGTACGCTGAGGTGCGCAATCGTAGCCGAAATGAGCCAAACAGGAATTTTTAAAAGAGCCCTAAATGCGTTTCCAGATGAATTTGGTTGGGCTGTTTCCTTTACTGCCGCTTTTTTCATGCTCCGATTTAGATTTAAAACCGGCCGATGAAGTGACAGCTTCCTGGTCCTCCTCTAGACTCATGTCCAGCTCGTCAGGTGTGACCACCTATGTTACGGATGCTCGGGATAACCAATTTTATGAGGTGGTTGTTATTGGGACTCAGACCTGGATGAAGCACAATTTGAACTACTCAGGGGATGACGGGGCCGGAAACAAGGTTTACACCATGGGTTGGTGCTATGGCGTCGGAGGCTCGGATACGTCGCAACACCAGGACTCAGCCACTTGTGAAACATATGGGCGTCTCTATAGTTGGACAGATGCTATGGATTTGAGTAATGACACGGCATCCATTGGCAGTGACTTAAAAATGGTTAGCTCTCTTTGGGACAGTTATGCTTCCCTATCGAATACCGATGCTTTCGGTTTTTCTGCCTTACCTGGTGGATCTCGTTATTCCGATGCGGAGTTTGACGATTTGGGAACGATGCCCATTTCTGGACGACATCGGAGTCTTCTACATCCGAGGCTTGGAGTCGGGCCTGATATTATCATTTGCCTGATTTTTATGCCCCGTCGTTCAGCAAGGAATTTGTTTTTTCGTTACGCAGTCTGATGGATGAGGATCCGTCTGAATAAGGCGCGTAAGGTCCGTCAAATTTTTGTCCCGCAATGAGGGAAACAAAATACATTTTCATGACATTTTTTAGCGTGAAGGTCTTTTTCCCCTTTGTATATTAAGCATCCAAAGGAGAATAAGCCTTGGACGATTCAGTAGGTGTGGTGCCTGCTCCCGTGGTCCCGACGCCGGCTCAGTTCGGTTTGGATGCGAGAATAGAGGTACCTCAAAAAGCAACTCTTGGGGATACGGTTCCCCTGACTGTGCATGTGACGTGGACCGCTGCGCCTCATCCGTGGTTGTTGTTGCCGCAAAATTCTCCTGAAGGGAGCAAACTGGTGCAAGTAGACCTCGCCATGGAACAAACCCGTTCTGTTTCTGGCGCTGTGGAAAAACCGGAAATTCAGGTCCAATACAAATTACTCGCGAAGGATACGGGGCTTGTCCAGATTCCTGCATTGCATTTTGATATTCCGGTGAAGAATGGGACTATGTCTTTGGTGACCAATTCGGTGACGCTGCAAATTGGGAAACCCTTTCCTTGGATCCCCGTCGTGGGCGCGGGCTTTTTTTTCCTTGCGTTTGTGTGTGCTTTTTTGTTCTTTCGAAACCGCCGGAAACGGAAGGCGCTGTCCTTGGTGATTCATCAGCAGGCCGTGGAAAAAATCCATAAAGATTTGGAGACGCTAAGGAATCGAATTCCCAGTGCAGAACCTCGGGGATGGATGCTTGAATTGGAAC
Organism: Fibrobacteraceae bacterium; assembly: GCA_035470605.1. Taxonomy (GTDB): domain Bacteria; phylum Fibrobacterota; class Fibrobacteria; order Fibrobacterales; family Fibrobacteraceae; genus CAIRAY01. The sequence goes on along the minus strand of DATIQS010000072.1, from coordinate 8,520 downwards.
ACTCGTGTCAAGAGGGCCTGGCGTTGTTAGGCCCCTTGTCCAATGAACAAACTGATGCGAAACAGAAACTGGAAAACGCTTTTGCTCAGGCGCGTTATGGCGGCGGCCCACGTGATTCCTGGGAAAACAAGGAATGGTTGCGGTTGGCCCGCAGTTTGATGAATTTCACACAAGACAATGAGGACGATCATGGCTGATATCCGAGAAATCACTGAAAATGTGCAACGGGATTCCGCGTTTTGCGACACTCTGCTTTCTGAGGTTGGCGCTACGGTGCTAGGCCAAAAGGCAATGTTGCAGAGTATACTGGTGGGCATCCTGGCCGATGGGCATATCCTATTGGAGGGTCTGCCTGGCTTAGCCAAAACTACGGCAGTAAAGGCATTCGCCGACGCGGTGAATTTGCAATTCCAGCGGATCCAATTTACCCCGGACCTTTTGCCTGCTGATTTGTTGGGCACCACGATCTACAATGCTAAGGATGCAAAGTTCGAGACTCGCAAGGGGCCTTTGTTCTCCAATCTGGTCCTGGCAGATGAGATCAACCGTGCGCCGTCCAAAGTGCAATCAGCCTTGCTGGAAGCGATGCAGGAACGTCATATCACCTTGGGGGACCAGACTTTTGTGTTGGACGAACCCTTCTTGGTTCTCGCAACCCAGAACCCTATTGAACAGGAGGGAACCTATCCCCTTCCTGAGGCGCAAGTAGATCGTTTCCTATTAAAGGTAAAGGTGAACTATCCGGGCAAGGAAGAGGAAATTAAGATTCTGGCTGCAGTGTCTGGTGGTATACTGAAACAGCCAGGCAAGGTCGCCACCAAGGAACAGATTCTCAAGGCCCGGGAAACGGTGAAAAGCGTCTATATCGACGAACGCATTCAAGAATATATCGTCAATATCGTGCTGGCGACCCGCGATCCTGGTGCCTATAAACGCGAGGACTTGGTGAATCTCATTGAGGTGGGGGCTTCGCCTCGTGCCTCTATCGGTTTGGCCCAAGCGGCAAAGGCCCACGCCTTTATTCAAGGGCGTGCCTATGTGACCCCGGAGGATGTGAAGTCTGTTACCATGGAAGTGTTACGGCATCGTATTATCTTGAGCTACGAGGCAGAAGCAGAAGAAGTTCCTGCGGAAACCATCGTGCAGAGGATTCTGGACACAATCGCAGTACCGTAAATTGAGTTTGACTGTAAACGGAAAATGGACTAATGATGAGAAGCAATACATTCGATGCGGTTCAAAATCTGGACTGCCCAGCGCAGGATTGCTGGGCTTTTGGGGAACTGTGTTGTATTTCCATTGCACACCAATACTCATCACTCATCACTCATAACGCCTATGCTTGACAAAGAAGTTCTGAAAACCGTCCGGCGCATCGAGATCAGCCTACGGAGCACTATCAATTCGGTGATGGCCGGGGCTTATCACTCCTCCTTTAAAGGAAATGGGATGGAGTTCTCCGAAGTACGTGAATATGTACCTGGGGATGATATTCGCACCATTGACTGGAACGTGACCGCGCGTACAGGGCACCCTTACGTCAAAAAATTTGTGGAGGAACGCGAGCTCACCGTCATGCTGGTGGTGGATGCGAGTTCCTCTGCGGAATTCGGTTCCGCCAATGAGATGAAGGGTCAAGTGATGGCAACTATTAGTGCCCTGCTTGCCTTTGCGGCCATCCGCAACAACGACAAAGTGGGCTTGCTGATTTTTACCGATGAAGTGGAACTTTTTATTCCGCCAGCGAAGGGACGCCGTCATGTCTTACGTGTAGTTCGTGAATTGTTGGTTTTCCAACCGAAGGGAAAACGTACAAATTTACACGGGGCCTTGGATTACCTGGGGGGGATAGTACGGCGGCGTGCAATCGTGGTGGTCCTTTCCGATTTCCAGGACAAGGATTTTGAGTTGGCGTTTAAAATGCTCCGTCGCCGTCACGAAATCATTGCGGTGGGTGTGGTGGATCCGCGGGAACTGGAACTGCCAGATGTGGGGTTCGTGGAGTTAGAGGATCCAGAAACCGGCGACACACTCTTGGTCGATACGGGAGACCCAGAATTCCGCGAGGCCTTCCGGCGCGAGGCCAAGCTGGCGGGTAAGCAGTTGCAGACCCTGTTCCAGAAGATGGCCATCGACTATGTGCGCATCGTCATCGCCCAAGATACTCAGAGTACGGTAGCGCCTCTGGTAGAATACTTCCGTCGGCGTTCCAAGGAGGTGAGACGTGCAGGGTGACAGGATCAAGGGTAAAGGGAAGAGGTTAGAGATGGGCATTGCTCGAGGGACATCTTTTTTCTTCACCTGCGCACTCTTTTTGGCAGTGCAGGCGCCAGCTCAGGATTTGCAGATCCAGGCGGCGGTGAATCCTTCGCAGATTCATATTGGTGACCGCTTTCAATATCATATTGACGTGACCTCTCCAGATAGCGTCGGGGTTGATCTTCCGGGCCTGGTGGGGAATTTGGGCAGTTTTGAGGTCAAGGATTTGAAGGTCGGCGACTGTAAAGCAACGGCAGGGCATAAATGCCGGAGTTGGGATCTTACGTTGTCCACCTTTGTGGGGGGCGATTTCCTGCTTCCTCCGCAGATCGTGGAAGGCTTGCGCGGAAAGGATACCCTACGTTCGCACACAGAACCCGTACAAATTCGCGTACTGAGCCGAGTACAAGATAGTGACGAGGATGTGATTGAAGTTGAGGGTCCTGTAAAAGATCCTCATCTTCCCTGGTGGCTTTGGGGGGCTGTTGGCGTTGTAGGCGTGGTTGGATTGTTTTTTCTCGGACGCTGGCTTTGGAAGCGTCTCAAGGCGGCGGCCACACCACCCGCACTTCCTCCATACGAAGAGGCTCTGCGTGATTTGGCGGATTTGCGTTCCAAAGGCTTTATTCAAGCCGGAGCTCAGGCGGAACACTTTTTTTTATTGGGCCAGATTTTGCGGCGTTATTTACACCGCCAGTACCAGGCGGATGTGGTGGATGCGACGACCACCGAACTTGCCGATCGGGTCGCAGGTATTTCCGTATTACAGGGAGGCCTCGATCAGCAATGGTTGGATTTTTGCCGAAACACGGATATGGTGAAATTCGCCAAGGCGGATTTGCTGGATGAAGATTGCCGGCGTCTGGAGTCTTTTGCTGATGAATTTTTGGCGAAGACGCGTCCCGCTCCAGAGATATCCAACTCCAATAATTCCCCATCTGCGGCATCTACGGCGGCGCCAGCTTCTGCGCCCAAGGAGGGTGTATGAAGTCCATCCTTGATTGGCATTTCCATAATCCAGAATTGCTTTGGCTGTTGTTGCTAATTCCACTTCTGGTGGCTTACCATTGGCGCTCGCTCTCTAAGCAAAAAGTGACCATCAAATTCCCCGCGCTCAATCTGGCACGCAAGGCTCGTTCCTCTTGGATGTTGCAGGCTCGTCGCTGGCTTCCTGCCCTACGCTGGATCGCCTTTGCTTTTTTCATCGTTGCTTTGGCTCGGCCTCAATCCCGGGAAAAGATGGAGCGCACCAGCACTGAAGGAGTGGACATTATGCTCGCTTTGGATGTCTCCGGCACTATGGATTTCCTGGATATGCTGGGAAGCGTCGAGCAGGCCAAACTGGGTGTGATGAATGCGGATAAGATGTATCGCTCTGGTGAATACAAGCAGTATTCTCGCATGGGTTATGCGAAAAAGGTGATGGAAACCTTTATCAATAAACGTACGGATGACCGCATGGGACTCACCGTGTTCGCCTCTAGTGCCTTTACCCAATGTCCGTTGACCACAGACCATGGAGTGCTGATCGACATCTTGCGTGCGGTGAATGATTCCACCCTGGGTGAAGGACGTGGTACTGCTATTGGCGATGGCCTCATGGATGCGCTGGTTCGCCTGCGCGATACCAAGGCGAAGTCCAAGGTGGTGGTACTGCTTACCGATGGCGCCAATAATTCCGGTTCTATTCAACCGCAGATGGCAGCAGAGGTCGCAAAGGCCTTGGGAGTCAAGGTGTACACCATTGGCGTAGGGAAAAAATCGGGGTCCTTCCTATGGTTCCAACAGAACCCCTTCACCGGCGAGCTGGGTTGGGGCGAAGTGGAGATTCCGCCGGATGGTGGTGTGGACGAGCCCTTGCTACGCAATATTGCGGATATGACGGGGGGCGCGTTCTATACGGCGAAGAACCCGAAAGAGTTGGAGCAAATCTATGATAACATCGATAAGTTGGAGAAAACAGAAATCCAGTCCTGGAGCTACGCTCGCTACACCGAGGAATTTTATCCCCTACTGCTAATTGGAGCCCTTTTCCTATTGGTAGAACTGCTTTTGATGAACACCCGTTTTGTGAGGGTCCCATGAGATTCGACAATCCTGAATTCCTCTGGGGCATCCTGGCCGTTCCGTTTCTGGCCGCGCTTTTTGTTCTGGCTTGGCGGCGCCGCGCTAAGATGGCTCAGCGTTTTGCATCTGCATCCATGCTGGCGCGCATCGCAACGACGGTGAATCCTTGGGTGCGCATCACCAAGTTGACATTGATCCTCGCATCCCTCGTGTTTCTGTTTCTCGCACTGGCTCGTCCGCAGTGGGGCCGCAAGATGGAGCTAGTGGAGCGTCAAGGCCTGGACATTTTACTGGTGCAGGACATCTCCCTTTCCATGCTGGCGCAGGATATTCAGCCGTCGCGTTTGATCCGTTCCAAACATGAAATTAGCGGTTTTCTGGAAAATCTGAAGGGCGACCGGGTAGGCCTAGTGGCGTTCTCGGGGGAGGCTCGTATTTTGTGTCCGCTTACTCTGGATTACGGAGCCGTACGTATTTTCCTCAACGATCTAGAACCTGGTTACTTGTTGCCGGGCACGGATATCGCCGGGGCCATGGAAACAGGGATTCGCGCCTTTGCCGGAGCGGGTAGCGCTTCCAAATATCAAGTGATGGTACTACTCACCGATGGCGAAGAGCACGACGCCAGGGCCGTACAGGAAGCGGAAAAGGCGGCATCGTTGGGAATTACGGTCTACACGGTGGGGATCGGCTCACGTGCTGGGGTTCCTATTCCCGTGCCGGATAAAAATGGCAACACTCAGTACAAAAAAGATCGCAACGGCAACATCGTGACTACGCATTTGGAGGAAGCTACGTTGCAGGAAATTGCCTCTAAGACCGGCGGTCGCTATTATTATGCAGGGCCGGGAGAGTTCCAACTGCAAAAAGTCCTGGAGGATATTTCCACCCGAGAAAAGCAAAATATCGAAGGACAGCATCTGGAGCAATATCAGGATCGCTATCAGTGGCCTCTAGGCCTAGCCTTCGCATTGTTGGTTCTTGAGTCCCTGGTGTCGGATCGCGCCCGTAAAAAGACAAAAGCGGCGGGGAGGTATGTATGAGCATCTCTGAGAAACATTCCAGGGTAGAGGGTAGAAGGAAAAGGGTAGAGATGTCGTTTCCTCTATTTGGGTTTTTGTGTTGCCTTCTGTTTTCTGTTCCCTCCTTCGCCTCCAATTGGTCGGCGGGGGACAAGGCGTTTACTAAGGGAGACTACGCTAAGGCGTTGGATCTTTATTACAAGGCCCGTAGCGATGCGCCCGATGATCGGCGCCTGAATTTGAACATTGGCACAACGCTTTACAAGCTGAAGCGATACGATGAAGCAAAGACTGAATTAGGGCAAGCCGTTTATAGCGCGGACACGACCGTCGCCAAACACGCCGCTTTTAACCTGGCGGATGTCCAATATCGAGTAGGGCAAGCCGCTCAAAAGCCTGCGGAGCGGGTCGCCGCCTGGCGTGAATCCATTGCGCTCCTAAAAAAAGCAGTGGATTTCGATCCGGGTTATGACAACGCCAAACGCAACGCGGAATTTGTCCAGCGCAAGCTCAAAGAAGAACTCGACAAACAGAAACAGCAACAGGACCAGAATAATCAGCAAAATCAAAAACAGCCCGAATTGAGCGCAGCAGCTAAGCAGGCCTTGGCGCGAGCTTTGCAACTTTGCCATCAAGGATTGTATAAGGATGCCCAGGCTGTGCTGGAACAGACGGTGCAAGCAGACAGTACAGCTTCTCGTCTTAACGCTTATGTGCAGCGAATGGAAGATTTGGTGGATATCAGCGAAGGCCGTGAACCGAGCCGTCAAATGGATGCATCGAACACCGATCAAGACTTGGGGGTGATCTAATATGTCCCGCCGTATTTTCCTCCTCTCTCTGTTGTTTGGCGTTGTCCTGGTTGGAGCTGCTACCAAGACCGCCCACGATTATTTTTTGAAAGGGGCCTACCTGTACGCCGACGCCCAATATCCCACAGCGGCGATTGAAACGCGTGAAGGCCTGACCAAATATCCGGCAGACAGCAAACTCCAAATGCTTCTCAAACGAATTGAGGAGGCGATGGAAAAGCAGAAGCAGGAAAACAACAAAAACAATCCTGGCGACAACAACGATAAGCAGTCCTCGAACTCTCAGGGGCTGTCTTCCAATTCCCAGGGAGATCAAGGCTCATCCGGGAACCAAGGTTCCTCCAACTCGCAGCAGTCCTCGCAATCCAATCAGGGGCAGCAACCCCCAGATGGAGGGAATTCCTCAGCCGGCGCATCAAGTTCCGCCGGTGCTCAACCGCCGCCCGACTCCGTAGCCACGGGTGACCTCAATCGCGACCAGGCCGAACAACTCCTCAAGGATTTTCAGGAAGCGGACAAGGAACACAAACGTCAACTGCAGATGCGGGGACGTGCAATGCCAGAAAAGGACTGGTAGCGGATATTGGTTTGAATGTACAACGAAGTATAATATATAGTGATGAACGATGAGTGATGAGTGATGAGTGGAAATACATGCACAAAGACGCAGATTTGCGGGGACGATTTGTATACGAAGCAACGTACAGTGGCCACCCGTGTGCCGCGTGTGAAACGACTCATCGCTCAATACGCATCACTCAATACGTATCACTTTCTAAATTGTTCCATGATGAAAAAAACCTTGTTGTATATGCTCTTGGCTTCCGCAATGGCTTTCGCGAGCTTCGGTGTCGACTTTGACAAGGACCGCATTGAGGCAGGAAAGCCCTTCCAGATGATCCTTTCTATTCCGGTGCAGGAATTGCCAGAATCTCATGGTGTTCCTAAGATCAATGACTTGCATGGCTTTGAGCTGAAAAGCATTGACAGCGTGGATGAACGTCAGGTGGATTTTTTCACGGGCCGTCAAATGGTTCGGCGCTACAAATACAATCTGATCGCTCCGGCGCAGGGGGGCTCCTATCTTTTCGCTCTCACCTGGGAAATGAACGGGACCGATCGTTCCTTGGGAAATGTCAAAGTCAACGTGGCTCGCCCCTATGACGCCTCCGCCCTGGCGGTAATCCTTTCACCCAGCAAACGAACCGTCTATGAAGGTGAACAGTTGAACCTCACCATGAGTTTATTGACTTATGATAATTTTCAGGGAGGACTGAACCTGTCGGGCATCGATTTGGGCAATGACTTTGTCGCCCATCGTGGTGATTTGGGGCAGTTGAAGTTTAATCGTTCTAAGAAACCCGGGGTCCAGATGGAGGCCTCCGCTCGTATCGCTTGGCTTTGCCCGATTCGTTCTGGAGATTTGGAAATTCCAGAACTGAAATTCAAGTATCAAAAAGTGGGCGAGCCTAAGGTGGTCAACAAGCAAATGGGGAATTTCTCCTTTAGCTCCGTGACTCAGCAACCTGAGGAGGCCACAGCCACTAGCGCACGTCTCAAAATCCATGTTTTGCCCTTGCCAGAAGAGGGGCGGCCCGCCGATTTTTCCGGCATGGTGGGTCAATACTCTTTTGACGCCAAGCTCGACCGCACCAATCTCCAGGTGGGCGAGGCCCTTACCCTAACGCTCAAAATTCGGGGCAATGGAAAACCCGGCGCAATTCCCGATCCGAAACTCCCTGATTTTAGCGATTTTCGTAGTGTTCCGCCAGAAGGTCAGGTCACCAAAAGCGTAGTCGATGGCGTGTTGTGGACGGAACGAACCCTTCAAGTGTTCCTCTATCCGAAAAAGAAAGGCGAATTCCACTTGGAGCCCATTCGGTTCTCCTGGTTTGATCCGACGAAACGCAAATATATGGAGGCGTCTTCGCAGGCCTTTGTTGTTCAAGTAGAGAAAGGGGACATCACCCAAGCGGCCGCAGCAGGCGGGGCCACCTATACTCCGGCGAATCCCGGCGTGGACAAGAAGGACATTGAACAGTTGGGAAACGACATCCGCTTTATTCATGAACCCGCTAATGTGGTGGATCAGGGCAAGGCTTGGTACAAATCGCCGCTTTTCTGGCTTTTGTTCATTGCTCCCTTCGTGCTAGTTGCTTTGTTTTCCATCGGATGGCGGCGTCACCTAGCTCGAATGGAGGACTCTGGGTACCGGCGAAGTCTTCACGCGGAAGAGCGCTTGCACGAGGCCTGGAATCAGGCGGATCAAGCGGATCCCAAAACGCGTCTGGCGTCTATTGAACAGACGTTACTCGGTTATCTAGGAGATTTGCATAACATCGATCTCGGTGGTCTGACTC
>DATIQS010000071.1:0-5426 GCA_035470605.1 Fibrobacteraceae bacterium | reverse complement strand
GAATCCAGGAGCAACATCACATTTTGTCCTTGATCTCGGAACCATTCTGCTATCGTGGTGGCGAGTAGGCTGGCTTTCAAGCGGATTAGCGCAGGCTGGTCGGATGTTGCAACGATGACGACGGACCGTCGAAGACCTTCTGCCCCGAGATCTTTTTCCAAAAATTCACGGACCTCGCGGCCGCGTTCTCCGATTAGGGCAATTACGTTTACTTGAGCGAGACAATTTCGTGCGATCATTCCCAGGGTCACGCTTTTCCCAACACCAGAGCCCGCAAAGATGCCCATGCGTTGTCCGTGTCCGATGGTCAAAAAGGCATCGATGGCACGGATTCCGGTGAACATGGGGGTGGAAATACGTTGACGCTGTAAGGCGTTTGGGGGACTTGCATAAATACTTCGTCGGGCAGTATTCTCTAGGGGGCCACGTTTATCAATGGGTACCCCCATTCCATCCAGAACACGTCCTAAAATTTGTGAGCCCACAGGAGCTGAAAGTGTTGTGCCATCGGCTACCACCTCCATCCCCGGCCTGATTCCATCCAGGGGTCCCAAGGGCATCACTAGGGTCCGTTGATCGCGGAATCCAACCACTTCTCCTTTGCAAATTTCCCGATCTCCGGATTGAATGTGGCAGAGCTCTCCGATGCTAGCGGAAGGTCCTTCGCATTCAATGGTTAATCCAATGATTTTTGCGACTCTTCCTCGTAATACGGGTAAGCGTTCCTGAACGATCGACTCCAGAATATTTTGTGCGAAATTCATGCTTCTTCCGAATTGGACGGAGACGAATTGCGAATAGCGGTTCGGACCATTTCTTCTAGACGGGTTAAAATGACAGAAGTGCGCAAGTCCACTGAGCCCCCTCCATCGGATTCCAGCCAGCAGCCCCCTTTTTCAATACGAGAATCTGGTTCGAGACGAACCGAACGCAGAGAGGAATTTATGGGATGCCAAAACGAGCGAGTCTCTTCTGCTGTTGAGATATCCAAAGGATGCAAATGCAAAACCACACTTTCCGCCTGGCCCAGATGGGTAAAGGCTTCTTCGACTAAATGGGCGATATGCTGGGGATTGGTCTCTGCCTCTACGCAGAAAAGTTTCCGTGCAAGTCCAAGAGCCAACTCCACGCACTGCCCCTGGATTTCCTGTACACGATCATCATAATTTTGGCGAATGCTTTGCAGCGTGGCTTCCAGTTCTTTTTGAAGCTGGCTGACTTGGTTTTGAAGGGTTTCTGTGACTTTCGTTTCATTTTCTTTTTGGCCTCGTTCAAACCCTTCGGCCAGCGCTTTTTTTCTCGCCACCTCCAGAGCGCGTTGCTGCTCTGATGAGACTCGTTCCAACTGCTGATGCAATTTAGCGATCTCTTGTTCCATCGCCTGAATTCTTTTCTGTATCTCGGGTTTTGGTTTGCTTAAGCGGCCTTGAACCTGGAATTCGGGGTAGCTAAAGGTATTCATGGGCAGAGAATGCAATGCTTGGGTGCTTTTCCCATTTCGTAGGATTCCCTTGAGTGCGACCTGATCCCCTTCGGACTCAGTCAATGCCTGCAGCAAAGCGGCTTGTTTCTCTTTGGAATCATCCATGGGCGTCCTACACGATCACATCGTCTTCGCCGCCGCGGCCAGAAATAATGATTTCGTTTTCGGATTCCAGACGGCGGACGATATCCACAATTTTTTGTTGCGCCTCTTCCACTTCGCGTAGGCGCTTCGGTCCCATGAAGGAAATCTCCTCCTTGATAATTTCTGCCGCACGGGAGGACATGTTCCCCAAGAATTTTGTCTGAACCTGCTCGTTGGCTCCTTTGAGTGCGAGCGAGAGTTCTTTGGAATCCACTTCTTTGAGTACTTTCTGGATGGACTTGTCATCCAAAAGCAACATGTCTTCAAAGACAAACATGAGACCTTTGATTTCGGTAGCCAGCTCGGGATCGTCGCGTTCCAATGTCCCCAGAATGTTTTTCTCTGCGCTGCGATCCACCATGTTGAGCATTTCGGCCACGGATTTGACGCCACCCACTTCAGCGGTGTCCCCAGAAAAGAAGCTCTTCATGGTCAAGGCCAGTTGTTGTTCCACTTGGCTGAGTACATCAGGGGAAATGGATTCCATAGTTGCAATGCGGGTCGCAACCTCCACCTGCATTTCTGGACTCAACGCGGATAGGGTGGAGGCGGCTTTTTCCGGTTTCATGTGAGCCAGCAGTAAGGCCACGGTTTGAGGGTGTTCTTTTTGCAGGAAGCTGATGAGCTGATTAAGCTCGACATTGTCGAGCATATTGAAACCCGTTGTACGGATCGTACTGGTGACCTTTTCCAGAATCTCGCGAGCCTTGCGGGGGCCCATGGAGGCCTCCAGGACCTCTTGAGCGTATTCAATTCCTCCATTGGTGACATATTCTTTGGCCATGGAAAGATTTTGAAATTCTTGTAGAACATATTCGCGCATTTCTGGCGTCACCCCCTCTAGACGAGCGATCTGTGCAGTCAGATGTTCCACTTCTTGTTCGTTCAGGTTTTTTACAATATTGGCACTGGCTTCGGAGCCGAGAGCCACCATAAGAATGGCTGCTTTTTTGGGGCCTGGAATATCAAAAACAGGCCCCCCACCGGGGGCAGTTCCGGCATCTCCAGAACTGGATTTGTTATAGAAACCTTTGGCCATGCTGATTCCGTTCGAAAACCTTATTTCCCGTTTCGGTTCCCTTTCTTTTCTTCTGGCGCACCTTGCAACAACCAGGAGCGTAGTAGGTCTGAAACAACGACGGGGTTGGAAATGGTGTATTCTTCTAGTTTCTGGAGGAGTTCGTTATGCCGTTTGATGCGTTCTGGAACTTCTTCTTTTTCATCCACCAGATTAATTCCTGCAAATTTGGGGAGCGGCGGGTTCATCGCCTCAATCATTCCCACTGCGATCTTACGGAGGAAAACGAAGGCCAGCAGAATGATGAGGACTATCATGCCACGCATGGCCCAGGCCTCATAAATGTCACGTCCTTCAACCTTCCCTAAGGATTGCACATCCTCGATAAATGCAGAACGATCAAATTGCACCGAGGCAACGTAGACGTCGTCGTTCCGTTCCGCAGAGTAACCTACGGCATTGCGTACAAGCTGTGTAAGGACTTGGATTTCATCAGGAGATCGAGGCTTATAAATTTCTTTGCCATCGGCACCTTTTTCATAGCTGCCGTCTACAGCGACAGAAACCGTAAGACGTTTTGTATTTCCGGGGCTGGAAGCGATTTGTGAAACAGTCCGGTTGATTTCGTAGTTAGTGATGGAGCCTTCTTTGGTTTCGTTTCCAACAATGGGGCTATTGGTTTTTGTTCCGTCGTCGCGTTGTTCAGAACGGACCACCTTTTTCGAAGGATCATAGGTTTCCACGGTACGACTGATCTGGTCGAAATCAAGGTCTGCACTTACTTTGACCCTAGCTTTGTTGGGACCGAGAACCCCGTCTAGAATAGTCATGACCTGACTTTCCACATAGGATTCCACGCTATGTTTCAATTCCATATTATGGTCCGTCGCCTCGGCAATCGCGTTATCGGCGAATCCGCGTGTCAGCATATTGCCATGGTCATCTAAAACGGTTACTTGACGAGCACGTAAACCTTCTACCGCACTTGACACGAGATGCTGAATGCCTTTAATTTGACGTTCCTGTAAATCCTGTCCTGGACGAAGGCGAATAATCACCGATGCCGTGGCTTCTTCCTTTTTTTCTAAAAAAATGGTTTCTTTGGGGATGTTGATATGAACCCGTGCGGTCTCCACCTCGCGGAAGGTCTCAATCGATCGCATTAGTTCCGTTTCCACAGCACGCCGGTAATTGAGATTTTGGGTGAAGTCCGTCATGCCCAACTGATTTTTATCAAATAGTTCATAACCCTTTCCTTGTTCTCGAGGCAAACCAGCTCTTGCCAGGCTCATGCGAACCTCATATACGGATTCTTTCGGAACAAGGACGGTCCGACCATCGTTGTCCAAATCGTATTTGAATTTGTTTTCTTTGAGAAAGGCGGTAATTTCCGCAGCATCATTCAGTTCTAGGTTTGCAAACAAAGTTGCCTGTCCAGAATCTTTGCCAGAGAAACCCTGGATTGAAATCACCGCCACGAGTCCGATGAAGGTGATGACGAAGATGGCAATGATCAACGCCTTTTGTAGGGTATTGAAGCGAACCCAGATATCCCGTAACTGAGTCAGCAGTTGTTTAAAGAATTCAGACATAGATCACCCATCTCCCAAAAGAGTACCCAATCGTAAACGAAGTTTTCATTTTTTGTTTAAAATCAACCACTTAGAGGTTAGCTCCGCATTCGAATTAGCTCATTATAAGCGTCCATGGTTTTGTTGCGAATTTCAAGCATGAGGTTGAAGGCCACTTTGGCTTCCTCCACAGCCATCATCACCTGATGCACATCCTTCACTTCTCCAGCCACCATTTTTTCAATAGATGTATCGGCGGTCTGTTGCATCTGATTGACATCTTTGAGAAAGCCTTTCAGCATATCATCGAAGCTTGTGGCATTGGCCTGGTTTGGGGTCAATGCGGATTGGCTGGCGTCTGCGGCGTCGCTGGAGCCAATTCCTTGGATATTGTTGATTTCGGTCATCTTCGATTCTCCTGACTAAGCGCGCAGATCGATCAGGTTTCCCATAGTTCGCACTGCCATTCCTGCGGCAGCCTGCATTTGTAATGTTTCTGTTTGGCTTTTGGCATCCGCGCTGGATACGGAGGGTTGGATTGAGGCCGTTTCTTCCACAGATGAAGTCGTCCATGAGCGCGTCATGGTACTTTGAATTCGGTTTGCCGCGTTTGCCCGAATCTGTAAAAATTGTTCTATGGAGATTCCGTCCATGGGGTCCTCACAGATCCAATGCCTTGAGCAACATGCTCTTGGTTGCGTTGAATGCCGTCGCGTTGGCTTCGTATGCGCGTGTGGCTGTAATCATGTCTACCATTTCTTCAACTACATTGACATTCGGCATGGAAACATAGCCTTTTTCGTCGGCGTCTGGATGTCCAGGATTATAGACTTGCCGGAATGGGCTTTCGTCGCTGACGATTGCGGCCACCTTTACTCCAGAGCCGATATTTTCTTGTGCAACGGGCCATTCTTCTTGAGGAATGCGCATATGTCCTGCCTGAGTCATTCGTCCAGGTATTTTATCCTGTTCATCCACCAAAAACTGGTCAAATTCCGTCGGGTCAGCCTCCAATTGAACGAGTTGTCGCCGATAGGGCCCGCCCTCTGCCGTACGTGTTGTTTCGGCGTTGGCCAAATTGGAAGAGATGACATTCTGTCTGACACGTTGGGCCCGCAATCCAGTGGCGCTAATGTTCAGTCCTGTGAAAAAGCCAGTTAAAGCCATGGTGTCTCCAACAATCAGGTGATGCGTAGCGCGCTGGTGATCG
>DATIQS010000070.1:0-2026 GCA_035470605.1 Fibrobacteraceae bacterium | reverse complement strand
GATTTGCAGGTGGACGAAAATTCCGATGTGGATTTTTTCCCCGATTTGCAAAAATTGGATTTGAAGGAGCTGCGCGAGGGACTGAAGATGGCTGTTGTGCAGGCTCCAGACGATTCCAACTCTGCTCCGGCGATGGTGGGTCAGAAGGTTCGTGTCCATTATACAGGTTGGTTGTTGGATGGTACTCGCTTTGACAGTTCGCGCGGCCGCAATAAACCGTTTGAATTTTCTTTGGGTGCTGGACGTGTGATTCGCGGTTGGGATTTGGGGGTTGAAGGAATGCGTGCCGGAGAACGCCGGGTTTTGCTTATTCCTCCCGGACTTGGTTATGGAGCCCGAGGTGCGGGCCCTATCCCTCCAGATGCGACCTTGGTTTTCATGGTAGAGTATCTTGGTCAGGCCCAGTAGAGTTCTTTGCACTCGGTTTCAAGGTTGCATGTGTTGCTGGGTTGCGGAACGCCGTGATCGTGTTTGATGCCGATCAGTTGGATGATCTCTCCGTTCAGGTGCGCTAAAGGACTCATATCCTCGAGGATACAGGAGGCACGATCGTCCCTGGAATAAACCAAACGGGAATGTTTAGAGGCGTCCCTTAGTCCCGCTTCGACGTCAGACGTTTTTTCTCTTTTTGGAGCAAATTCTTATTTTGAAGAATTTTTTTGCGTTGGTTGACGTCAGGAAACTGTTCCAAACATTGGTCTAACGCTTCGATCGCTTGGTTTAGCAAAGGAATGGACTCGTTTGCTTTTTTGGATTTCCTTGCTGATGCGTATAAAACGGCTGCGCGTTGGCGTTTGGTGTTGCAGTAAGGCTCTGCAATTTGTTCCAAATCCTGACGGGCCTCTTTGCGTAAAGGGCTTCCTTGCAGATGGCGGTAGAGAATAATTGCTGAATCGACCCGATCCGAATCGCGTAAACGCCGTGCTTCTTGGAACACTCGTATGGGATCTCGTCCCTTCCACCAATGGGGATCACGGGCCGCCTGGTCTGCCGATTCTTGTGCTTCCAACCAGGTTTCCAAGGAGTCCAGAGAAAATTTTTTTTGTAGTTCGGTTGGCGCTTGGCGCATATGGGCAATCCAGGTACGAACGCCTGTGTAGTTCCCCTGACTCAAGGCTTGTTCCCGCACGGAGTCCTGAGTGGATTCCGCTCGACTCCAGGAGATTTCCAGGGCTAAGGAATCCTGGATAAAGCTCCAATGCCGTAGGGAATCCGGGATTGGCATGGATCGCAGGGAGTCGGTTAATTGCGAGACTAAGCCATATTCCGCTCGTATGGCCATGAGATTAGAAATCTGTTTGACCAAAGAGGAGGCTTGGTGCACTTGGTTCTCCCGATTTTGGTTCATGAAGGAATCCAAGGCAGCAGCGCTGTCGATCCATTCCATGAATACGGGCTTGTGGACGAGGAAATCCTCAATGAGGGCATTTGCTTCCTGATTTTTCCCTTGGTTCCGCAAGATCCGTGCGAGTTGGAGGGTTCGATGCCCGATTTCTTCTGGCGTGTTCTGAGGCTGAATTTGCATTTTCAGTAATGAGGCCGCTTCAAAGGCGTGGCCCGCTTGCCACAGAGAATCGACGCAGATTTGTAGGCGTCGAAAATCAAAGGAGGGAATTTGTTGCGGGGAACATCCCGATGTTTTCGTAGCTGTAATTGCGGGTGTAGGGGAAGAGAATTCTGGAGGAACCCAGTTCTGCTGTGTTTCCTCGCTTACCGGAATGGGCTCTGCGGTTGACGATGGGTTGGGAGCCTGGAGCGCTGGAACGGGTTCTTTGGCTGGTTTGGGTGCTTGGGTGCAGGAAAGAACGAGGAGTCCAACAACAAGGAGAGACGAGATTCGTTCAAAAGTCATCGTTGGTATCCTCGTCTAGATCGGAAATAGTTGTGTCCGTACCAAATTTTAAGGCCGGGATCTGTACCATATTCTCTGGTGCCCAGAGGAATTCTTTGATGGGGAGACCGGATTTCGCATCAACCAGGAGGTCTCCAGTTCGTCCCGGTAAAGTCCAAGGAGCCATACCGCTAG
>DATIQS010000069.1:0-7704 GCA_035470605.1 Fibrobacteraceae bacterium | reverse complement strand
GAGGAACAATCCTGTTCTTCCAGTGAGTCCGATGGCTCTTGTTCTTCCAGCCTAGAGGAACAATCCTGTTCTTCCAGCGAGTTCGATGCTTCCTCTTCTTCTTATTTCAGCTATGATTGTGTCTATTCCAATGAGCGTTTGGTTTGTGCCTCAAAAACCTATTCCACGGTCACAATAGGGAATCAAACATGGACGCGTGAAAACATGGCTGTTGCGCTGGAGGGGGCCTTCTGCTATAGTAGTGCCTCTTCATGCGATAGCTTGGGTTATTACTATGCGTATAGCGCCGCATCCAACGCCTGCCCGACAGGGTGGCATCTTCCCAGTGGAGCGGAATGGGATACGTTGATTGAAAACGTTGGAGGAGTGGCCAATGCGGGAAGGGTATTGAAAGCAATAACGGGCTGGAATTCAAGCAGTTCCGGCTCCGACGCCTATAGCTTTTCGGCTGTCCCTGCGGGGAAGGCCAGGATATGCAAATATATCGATGTTACCAGGAGCAGCTCATCCAGCGGTACTACGTTTAGTATTGTATCCTACACCTATTATAATGACGTTGGTTCTGCCGCTTATTGGTGGACAACCGATCTTTACAGTAACAGCAGTCAGGCCTATAGTCGCTATATCACGACGACTAGTGACTCCATCAAAACAGGCCTTCATAGTTCAAAAGATCCGATTTCATCTGGATCCGAAGAATTTTTGACGGTGCGCTGTGTGATGGATTCGCCGTGAGTTGTTAAAGACCCCTACAGATCCCACAAGTGATGGATGCTTGCGGCCAGGCGTCGAATCCCTTCTTGAATGTGCAGCTCATCTGGCAGAGAAAAATTCAGCCGTAAACAGTTTTGGCTTCCTCCTGAGAAAGGGTTAAACGCTTGTCCCGCAACAAAAGCCACCCCTCTCTCCAAGGCCAGCGGCAGAAGCTGATTCACATCTAAATCCATTGGACCTTCTAGCCAGAGGAACATTCCTCCTGAAGGGTGGCTCCAACGGAATCCCTGGGGTAGCTCTTTTTTCAGAGATTCCAGCATGGTATCCCGGCGTGATTTGTAAATTTTGCGCAATTCAGGCAAGCGAGTTTCCAGGTAGCCATCCTCTAGATATTGCGCGGCAAGCGCTTGATTTAGGGTGCTGGTGTGCAGGTCGGTTCCTTGTTTTGCCTTGACCAACCAAGAAAAAAGGTCTTCATGCGCGCGACAGAACCCTAAACGGAGGCCTGGAGCAAAGACCTTAGACAGTGTTCCGAGATAGATCACTTGATCTGGGCATAGGGCTACTAGTGGTGGTAGTTTTTCCCCCTCATAGCGTAATTCTGTATAGGGGTCATCCTCAATGACACAAAGGGAGTGGATTCGAATGATTTCAGCCAGTTGATTTCGGCGTTTCATTGACATACAGTGACCAGTTGGATTCGAAAATGTCGGCATTAGATAAACGAGGCCTTGCGGGTGTTCCTGAGCGAATTGTTTTAAGGCCGCGGGAAGTACCCCATCCCGATCCCGTTCCAGAGGGCAAAACAAAGGGCCAAATGGACTGAACGCCTGTAGGGCCCCCAGATAAGTAGGAACTTCCACGGCAAAAGGCGTCCCTTCATCCACGAGCACCTTGGCCAGAAGATCCAGGGCCCCTTGAGACCCATTGGTGATTAAAATTTTTGCGGTAGAACAGGGGAGCCCCTTCCGTTCCAGGAGTGTTGCAATCGCTTTCCGCAGAGGTTCGAAACCTTCGGTTTCCGAGTATTGCAGAGCATTTGTGCCATATTTTTTCAAAGCGAGGTCCTGAAGCTTCGGCAGAAGCGTCAGCGGAAACGTTTCGGGAGCCGGATTCCCCCCTGCTAGAGAAATCATTCCGGGAATGTGGGTAACCTGGAGCATCTCGCGTATGGCATTTGAGCGCATTCGTTTTGTTCTGGAGGAAAAATGAATGTCTCGGGGGATCGGGTTCTCTGTTAACATGGTGGCCTCTTGAGGTTGAGGCTGTCCTTTGTGCAGAGTCTATTTGAAAATTGAGCCTGCTCAAAGGAGCAGGCCTTGTGAAGTTATGAGTGCGACTTGCTCTGGAACCGTGCGAACACGGCGACTGCGATGGCGGCCGCTGCGACAGTAATGAATTTCCAAAGCGTTTTCATTTTCATAAGTCCAAGTATATAAATCTTTTGGGTTTTGGAAAAATTGCAAATTCGTGTGAGCCTTGATGTCCAATTCTTTTGTTCCCCTGATTTTTTGGGGACAGATTTTTTTCTCCATCCATTTTTTTTGAAAACAGATATATTTGGGAACGGTATAGCAACCAAAAGGTTGCAATCCTGTTCAACAATTCTAACGAGAGAGGAACACATGAACATCTCCAAAATGTTGCTGGCCTTTGGCTTACTGGCCTCTGCATCGATGGCCACTAAAATTTGGGACGCGACTGACGCTGTCGGTCAATTGCAAGGTGACGATTATGATGGTTACTGGTACACCTTTACTGATGAAGGTGATGACGGTAATTCCACAATTTCGCCATGGCTGGAGGATTCTGAAAATGCTACTTATGATTGGATTGGTGAATATATTCAGGATTCGTGCAATAGCGCTTCCCTGTGTGCGGTCATGACCTTGGGCAGCGCCATTGATTATCCCTATGTGGATGTTGGTGTCAATTTCCTAGATCCTCAGGCTGAGACAGATATGAGCAGCAACTATGTCTGCTTCTCCTATACTGCATCTCAGGCTTGGCGTTTGAATCTTGGCTTATCTACTACCAATGAGGCCGCCATGGGATACAATGTTCCTGGTTGGGAAATGAAGAAGGCGACTGCTCGTACCACGGTTTCCAAGGCGTTCTCCTCTGCAACCCAGCAGAGCGGCTGGGGCACAGAAATTACGGTCTCTGACTATCTGGGTGTTGTTGAGGCTTTGAAGTTCCATTATTCCGGTTCTTCTTCGGATGCTGGCACGGCCAATAACCTGAACATCTATGATTTGGCTATTGCGTCTTCCGATTGCTCCGGCGAAGTTGGTGATGTTGCTATCAAGTGGACAGCGGGTCAGAGTGCCTTCCAGGCTGCTTTGAATGGCTCCGTCCTGACTTTCTCTGGTCTGGGTTCCAAGACCATGAATGTCGAAGCCATCAATCTGCAGGGCCAGGTGATTGCTCATCAGGCGATTTCTTCCTCCGCGAATACCTTGGATCTTTCTAAGGCTCCCCGTGGCGTGATGATCGTCCGTGCAACCTCCGCCGGCGTTTCCTACAACAAGATGTTCACCCTGAAATAATTTTCTAGGTCGTCTCTTTGAACCTTGTCTTCGGGCAAGGTTTTTTTTGTGCCTGGAACTGGAAATGCGGCGTCTTCTAGAGGCCCTTTCCAGTCCCCAGATGCTATATTTACCCGGTTGTCTTTTGTTGTTTCAATCAGAGAGTGTTATGCCGAATCGGATCATCATCGGATCGCAATGGGGTGACGAAGGCAAGGCTAAGGTCGTGGATTTTTTGACCTTGGATGCCGACGTGATCATCCGTTTTCAGGGTGGGGCCAATGCGGGCCATACCGTTAAAGTCGAGAACCAGGAATTTGTCTTCCATTTGATTCCGTCTGGCATCATGCATCCCAACAAGATTTGTGCCATTGGAAATGGTGTTGTTTTGGATCCCAAACAAATTATTGAGGAAATCGCAGAGCTCGGTCGTAAAGGGATCCGTCCTGATGGGCGCTTGCTGATCGCGGATAACGCCCATGTTGTGCTTCCCTGGCATATTGCTTTGGATCGCCTTAAGGAACAGAAAGCGGGCAAAGGGGCCATTGGAACGACGGGCCGCGGCATTGGACCTTGCTATTCTGACAAGGTGAATCGCCATGGCGTACGAGTGGGCGATTTGCTGGATGAACGGGAGCTTCGCCCGCGGATTGAAGCGATTGCCGCCTTCCGCAATCAAGAATTTCAGTTGCTTTATGACGCTGACCCTATCGATCCAGAATCGGTGATTACGGAGTTTTTGGCTTTAGGGCGTCAGATCGCTCCTTATGTTTGTGATCTTTCAGACCGTTTACATCAATTGCATAAAGAGGGAAAGCAGTTCATTTTCGAGGGGGCCCAGGGGACCATTCTTGATGTGGATCATGGGACCTATCCTTTTGTGACTTCTTCCAATACGGTTGCTGGCTCTGCTTGCTGTGGCTCTGGACTCGGTCCTACGTTGATTGATCAGGCTGTTGGTGTGGTTAAGGCTTACACCACTCGTGTGGGTAACGGACCGTTTCCGACGGAACTTCTGGATGAAATGGGGGAAAAACTCCGCACTGTTGGTGATGAATTTGGTGCGACCACAGGTCGTCCCCGGCGTTGTGGTTGGTTCGATGCTCCTGTGGTCCGCAAGGCCTCTATTGTGAACGGTTTGACACACTTGGCGATGACTAAGCTGGATGTGTTGGATACCTTGGACGAAATAAAAATTTGTACGCATTATCAGGTGGATGGAGAATCACTTCAGACCATTCCCTCCCAACTTTCCAAGGTTGTTCGTTGTCAACCTGTATATGAAACATTGCCTGGCTGGAAACAAGATACGTCCACTTGCCGTACTTGGGATGACCTACCCGTTGCCGCAAGAAACTATCTTAAAAGGATAGAAAGTCTGGTGGAAGTCAAGATCGGCATGATCTCTGTTGGTGCCAAGCGCGATCAGAGTATTGTTGTCGACCTGAAATGAATGGAGGTGAAATGGGATCGATCAAGGTGATTGAATTGTTGAAGGGCGTAGATCTTTTTTCTTCGCTGAGCGAAGAACAACTAGATACGTTGGCCCGCCTCGTGATCCCACAAACCTTTTCTAAAGATGAAACGATTATTTTGGAAGATGATGAATCCGTGCAGGCTTTATTCCTTATTGCAGAAGGAGAGGTTAAGGTTTACATGACCGGCATGGATAAGCGCGAAACGATTCTTACCCTGTTGACCAAAGGGGATTTTTTCGGTGAGATGTCGCTGATTGATGGGGAGCCGCGCAGTGCTTCGGTGAAATCGGTCACTCCGGCGGAAGTCCTGATTATTCGGCGCGAACATTTTATTCAGCAGATCAAGCAGACCCCGGATCTGGCTATGAGTCTGTTGGTGGAAATGTCCAAACGCCTTCGTAAGGCCAATCGCCAGATAGGTTCTTTGGCCATGTTGACGGTGTATGGGCGTATTGCTGGTACCATTCTCAATCTTGTCGAAGAACGAGGGGTTCGTATCCATGGGGAGAACGGAAAAATGGTTACCGTAATCCGCAACCGTCCAACTCAGAAACAGTTGGCTGAAATGTCAGGAACTACTCGTGAAACGGTGTCTCGTGTCCTTTCACAGCTTCAGAAGAAAGGTTCCATTTCCTTGGCTGGAAAGGATTTGATTCTGCTGGAAGAGGACGCCCTGAAACCGGAAGAAAGCAAGGATGACGAGCAGAACTTTGATGACGAAGATTAAATCCATCTTACACGCCTGGACACAGCATCCCTCTTTTTATGCGGTATGTTTTTGGGTGGTTGTAGGGACTGCGCTTTTATTGCTTGTCGATTTTATTGTTATGCCCATTGTTGCCGGGCACCTTTCCTTCACAAGTCAAGTCCCTGAGGTTGTTGGAAAAACGGCTACTCAGGCAGAACAGGCTTTGCTGGACAGGGATCTCAAAGTGTCTTGGGATTCAGTGGGACGTTATTCCTCCAAGGTTCCTGCTGGTGCTGTACTGATTCAGATTCCTACTGCTGGACGTACTGTTAAAACAGGGCGAACCGTTCATCTGATCGCCTCCAAGGGGCAACGAGAGGTTACTATCCCTGAATTGCGAGGTAAATCGCAACGGCAGGCAGAGATTACTTTGGGGCGCTTGGGACTCGTCGTGGGGGCCATGATTCCCGGTACACATCCTTCTATTCCTAGGGGGGTGGTCATTCGTACCGAACCAGAAGCGGGTAAAGTTGTACGTATGGGAGACAAGGTCGATGTGGTGATTTGTGGTGGGGCCGCCCGGGTTCGTTTACACATGCCCAATTTTAAAGGACTTTCCTTAGAACAGGCCACAAACTTGGCTGACTCGCTCGGTTTGAAACTGAAAAGAGTCAAGCGCAAGAAAAAGACCTCGAAGTTGCCTAATACTGTGATCGCGCAGAAACCCGGGCCTGGTAAATCCCTGAAGCCTGGTTCATCCATTAGCCTGTTGGTGGCCGATTGATCTCCCTTTGTCGTAGCTTTTTCTCGTTCCTTCTGGCGGCTTTGCTTTTGTCTTGTGCCGGTGGGAAAAAGTCAGGTGTACAGGCCCTAACGGATTCTGTTCAGCCACTAAAACCTATGACCGCGGTTGATAGCTTGCTGCATCCTGTGAATCCGCCGAACCGGGATATCGCGCATGAATCCTTTCTAAGGGGTTTGCTCTTGCGGAATTTGGGCAAGGATGATTTCGCGGAAATTTTTTACAAACGAGCGTTGGCCAATGAACCAGGAAATCGTTTTTTGGCTTTTGAATTGGCGGATATCCTATCCGATAATGGGAAATCAGCAGAAGCGTTGGCAATAGCCCGCCAGGCCATTTTGTTCCAGGGGGAGCCGAGCTCAAGTCAGTTTTATTTGCTGGCTCGCCTATATCGGGAAAATGCTGATTTGGATTCTGCAATGGTCTATTACGAAAAGACGATTGCTCTTAGTCCGTCGCATTTCCGGGCCTTGTACGAGTATAGCGTGATTTTGGAGGCTCGTCAGGACTACCAGAATCTTCTCCGAATTTATGGATTGCTACTCCCGTTGTTGGATTATCCGCGCCCTATGGTGGAAAAAGAGGTTCTGCTTCTTAAGCTGAAAGGGAATGACAGTACGTTATGCGAGTTTTTAGAGCATGCTTACGAAGCACATGGAAGTGTGGAAATTGGTCGGCAGTATGCTGGCGCGTTATTGGACCGCAAACGTTATACGGATGCTTTGGCGGTTGGAAAGGAACTTCTGCAACAGGATTCCTCCGATCGCGAGAATTGGAGCTTATTGGTTCGGACGGGATTGCGGTTGGGAATGCTGGATTCTGCTACCCAGTGGCAGAAACGGGTGGCCTTATTGGATTCATCCGATATGGACGAATGGAAACGTTTGGCGATGATGGAATTCGAACTCCCTGCGATGGATTCCTCATTGGCGCATTTTCGGCGGGTGTTGCAAGCTCGCCCGACAGATCATCTTTCATGGTTTTATATCAGCAATATCGCGATTATCCGCAACGACACCGCCGTTGCGCTGGATGCCATACAGAGAGCCATTGCTTTGAAACCGGATGCTCTTCCTTATCGGAATCATTTAGCGAGTTTATATGCTTCCATGGGGAACTATGAGAAAGCACATCAAACGCTGGATGCTGTTCTTTCTCTCTATCCGGCACATCCTCTTCCCATGCAATATCAGGCGAATATTTACATTCATGAGGCCATGGGTATAGAACAGCATTGGCCTGTGGCGAATTCTCCAGAAATTCTTCGTGCAAGAGAGTTGCGCTTGCATGCTTTAGAATGGCTGCGGAAGGCCTATCCGCTTGATTCCTCGTCCGTTGATTTGCTCTTTGACTTGGCATCCAACTATGAACGTCTGGATTCCATCCCTCAGGCTTGCTCCCTTTTTGAAAAGATTCTTCGCCTGAATCCACAAAGTCAGGTGACGCTGAATTATTTGGGGTATCTCTTGGTGGATCGGCGGTTGGATGTCGATC
>DATIQS010000068.1:0-1510 GCA_035470605.1 Fibrobacteraceae bacterium | reverse complement strand
CAAAAGCTGGAGCCGCAGAGCTCTCAGAAAAATTGGAGGCGCGAGGATTCTCCGCCACGCCGCTAAGCGGAGACTTAAACCAAGCGCTGCGTGAACGCACTATCAATCGCCTCAAGGAAGGCCTGGTCGATATCGTGGTTGCCACAGACGTCGCTGCACGTGGCCTGGATGTGGATCGCATCAGCCATGTCACGAATTATGATGTCCCCTACGATACGGAATCTTACGTGCACCGCATCGGACGTACCGGACGCGCGGGACGCGACGGCAACGCCATCCTCTTCATCACACCGCGCGAGCGTTCGATGCTCAAGGCGATCGAGCGGGCAACTCGCCAACCGATCATGCCCATGGAACTCCCCACAAACGCGCAAATCCAGGACAAACGCGTACGCGACTTTAAAGAGAAACTACTTGAGACCCTACGCGGCGAGGAACTGGAACGCTTCTCGTTGCTGGTGGAAACCTGGTGTAATGAAGAATCTCTGGAGATGTCCGACCTCGCCTCTGCACTGCTCTTTCTCGCCCAGAAAGAAAATCCACTTTACGAAGAAATTCAAGAAATTCCCACCCCACACGAACGTCCAGAACGTCGTGATCGGGGAGACCGCTCCTTTGAGCGCAAGGCTCGCTCCCATCGCGATGATCGTGATGAGGAGGATCCATTCCAGGCCGAAGAGGGCTTTGACCGCTATTATCTAGGAGTCGGACGTCAGCACCGCATCAATCCAGGGGATATCGTTGGAGCCATCGCCAATGAAACCGGTATCAATAGTCAGGACATCGGACGCATCAAACTACACCCCTTCTTCAGCACCGTGGACCTGCCTCAAGGCATACCTAACGATCTACTGACAATCCTTCGCCGTATGACGATCCGCGGCAATCCATCCAAATTCCGCATCATGACTAACGAGCCCCCACCTAGAGAGCATGGACACAGGCAAGAGGATGGACGGGCATCAGGCCGTTTTGGAAAGGGCCGCTTTCCACGAAAACCATTTGGCAAAGGGAATGTTCCCAAGGGCGGTTTTGGCGGAAAACGCAGCTTTGGGAAACGAGGTGGCTAGACTTCTGGGAACCGAAAATCTAGAGCATTTACAAAAAATCGTAAAAAAATCAATAAACCTAGATCCGCAGTTCAAATAGACCAAATGGATATAGGGCACCTCTAAAAAAGGCGCTTCCGACTATCGTGTGGGTAAATTTGGTACCCCGTGCGGAATCTGGTGAACTTCTTCTCTCCCCCATCCTGGGGCTTCAAGTCGATTTTTATCCAGCGCATAGAACGAGGGGCCAATCGCGGGAGCCGAGCGGAGCAGGCCGTCAGGCCTGAGAATTGGGCTTTGGCACGGCCGCCGCAGGCGAGTTGGATCTCCGCACAAGGCCCCTGACTGGCAGTCAGGAGGGAATTACCATTTCAAAAAGCCTTGTGTGGAGTCAAGCCAACCCCGTGCCAAGGACCGATTCACGAGGCGGAGCGTCTTGGACCGGCGGGCCTATGCGCTGG
>DATIQS010000067.1:0-6046 GCA_035470605.1 Fibrobacteraceae bacterium | reverse complement strand
AAGCCACAAAAATCAAGGCGGCTTCGTCTTTTTTGGCATTCCCAAGTCCCCAGGCAGAAGCCGTGCGCACAGCGACGTCACGCTCGTCTTCATTCCCGATGTCCTGAACCACCGCAATACCCAATCCGAATCCGGCTTTTTTCCACAAAGCTTCGGCTAACTGGTTAAAGCGCTGTTCCTGCGCGGGTGTCAGCAAATCGGGTTCGTCATAGACGTAAGAATTCACCGGCCGTGGAGGAACCGTAAATGCCACGGAGAAAGAAACAAGAATCAGCAGGAATCGGTAGGACACACCCATCTTCTCAAGTTAGAAAATCAGGTCCAGTACAGCGTCACTTCGGCGGCAAATTATCCAGAAGTTCCCGCAAATCCTTAGCCGAAATCAGGTACATGGTCCGGCAGAAATCGCAAGTGATTTCCAAATCGGTGTTTTCTGCAGCCAACTGTTCCAAATCCTGACGAGGCATAGCCGCCAAGCTGTCCAACGTCCGAATTTTGCTACAAGGGCAATGGGCCGCGGGAACGAGTTCTCGAACCACCTCTGTTTCAAATGGCCCAGCCAAACGATCCAATAACAAACGAAGATCCAGGCCGCCGTCCACTTGAACAAAGGTGTCCCATGAAGGCATGTCCCGAATCACCCTGTCGAGGATTTCCAAGTGCCGATCTTCTGCACCCGGGTAAGCTTC
The DNA here is from genome assembly GCA_035470605.1 of Fibrobacteraceae bacterium. Taxonomy (GTDB): domain Bacteria; phylum Fibrobacterota; class Fibrobacteria; order Fibrobacterales; family Fibrobacteraceae; genus CAIRAY01. The sequence goes on along the minus strand of DATIQS010000067.1, from coordinate 5,357 downwards.
CACGAGAAAGCCTCCCGCATAATCCAACCGGGTATCATCATGGCTATTGGCTTTACTGAATACACCGACACCACTGCGTGTCTGATCCGACTGCATGAGAAAAGCTGCCAAATTCTGGCCCATGTGCGACGAAGCCGCCTCCACGACGCTCTCCTGAACCAAATGCGCGTGTTCATCCAAACGGCGCACCCGCAGTCTTTGTGGAGAGAGCATCAATTCGAAATCTCCCGCCTTCTGAATTTCATCAAATGGAATCATTGCCCGAACTAGTCCCATAGGGGTGCTATCTGCCTGCACAAAAGAAAGATCACCAGAGAAATCCACGTGCAACGAAACCGAACCCGAATATTTGAGCCCAGAAGACAGAAGCAATGAAGCGACCGAAGTTTCAGCCAGTAAGGATAACGTATGGGCGCGAGCCGTATGCATCTGTCCAATCTGATTGACGGTGCGTGTCAAATCAATCAGCACAAAACGAAAAGGGGCCTGAGTGGCAGTGGCTCGAAGAATAAGGTCTTTATCCGGCATAACGTTTTAAATATGGTTTACAGAGGCAAGGGCAACAAGGTGGCATCCAGATCAAATGCGGAGGCGTCCACAATATGGGCCCGCCGAAATTGTCCGGGTTCTCCATCACCATCCAGCACTCTGATGGCGTTATCTACGTCAGGAGCATCCCATTGGGTTCGCCCGAAAAAATGGAATTCGCTTTCGTCTCCCACGTCATCCAGGATAACTTCAACATTTTGTCCGATCAAGGACTGGTTGCGTTCCAAAGAAATTTCCGCCTGTTGCGCCAACAGCCGGTCCAGGCGTTCTTGGGCAACTTCCGTGGGAACCTGATCAGGAAGCGAGGCGGCAACAGTGCCTTCTTCTCGCGAAAAGACAAAGCCTCCTAGGCGTTCGAAACGAATCTCCGCCGCAAGGTCCATCAGAGCCTCAAAATCGCGATCTGTCTCTCCAGGGAAACCAACCAAAGCTGTTGTACGCAAAGCAATTCCAGGAACTTGATCTCGCAAACGAAGCAAAAGTTTACGCAATTCCCCTACCCGACTTTTCCGGTGCATCCGACGCAAAATGGCATTGCTGGCATGCTGGATGGGCATATCGAGATATTTACAGATGCGTGGATTTTCCGCCATGAGCTGCAATAGAGAATCCTCTACGAATTCTGGATAGGCATACATCAGGCGAATCCAGTGAAGATCTGTGTCGGAAAGCAAAGCTCGCACCAGCGTTTCCAAATTTGTCCCTGGACCGTTTTTTTCACGTCCATAGAAGGTTAAATCCTGTGCAATAAGAGAAAGTTCACGGACCCCGTGCTGGGTCAGGAACTGCGCTTCTGCCACCAATTCTGGGATATCGGAGGAGTGTTGTTTTCCACGAATGCCAGGGATCGCGCAAAAGGCGCAACTACGATTGCACCCCTCAGCGATCTTCAGGTAAGCATGATGCTTCCAGGTCCCAATGCGCTGTCGAGGAACGGACTCTCTCCGACAAAGGTTCGCCAGATCGTGTTCGCCGATCAATTCCAGAATTTTCCCTGGCTGATACGTCCCGGTCCAAAGATCCACTTCGGGCATTTCCGCGGGTAACTCCTGCGCATAACGCTGGGAGAGACACCCCATCACCACAATTCTCTGCCCTGGTCTTCTGGAGCGGACGATCTCCAGAATGGCATCAATGGATTCCTCTTTTGCCGGATCGATAAACCCGCAGGTATTCACGAGCAGATATTCGCTTTCCGCTAAATCAGAAGCCGTCTGAAAACCAGCCAAATGAAGCTCTCCAAGAATCCGTTCTAGGTCTACCTGATTTTTGGCACACCCCAGCGAAACGGGATAAACCGTCCTGAGAGGAAAATTTTGAATTACTGTAAAGTCACGTTTTTTTTGCATGAGGCCTTAAAATAAAAAAGGCACCCGCATCAAAAAAGGCACCCTTAGGTGCCTTTTTTCTCATTGCCATTCGTCATCATCAGACGATTCCGCATCCTCCGCAGGAGCGGGAGGGGGAGTTGACGGAACGGTCGGAGCGACCTCTGGTTGGGCTGGAGCCGCCGGTTGCGATTCTGGAGACGCCGCAGGCGCTGCCGGAGCAGGTTCCGGTTCGGGTTGCGAAGCCGCAGGCGCTGCGGCGGGTTGAGGCTCTGCTTGTGGTGTTACGGGAAGTTGTTGGGCTGGCGCCTGATTCCAATCGGAAGAGGATGCCGGAGCAGAATAGGTTTCCTCGCTTTCAGGGGCTGGTTCGCTACCGCCAGGATTTCCAACGGAATCGTTGCGTTTGTTGTCTACCCACCAGGCATAGCCCAAAGGAGCCAAGGTGTTTTTTGCATAGTCGGTGGCTTCCGCGATGGTTGGAAAATAACCAATACGCACCCGATAATAGGTGCCTTCCAGTTCGCCTGGATTTTCCACTTCAGCGGCATAAGCTTCGATTCCACTTTCACGCAATTTCGCAATCACTTTATTCGCTGCGCGCTGGGATGGCTTAATGTCCACTTGAATGACATAGCTACCGCTCGTCTGTTGAGAACCAATATGAGCCACCGGCGCTGGTGTAGGCGCGGACGAGGGGGCGATGGGCTGCAATTCTGGATCCGCTGTCGCAGCGACGGGAAGCTCGGGTTGTGCGACCGGAGGTGGAGGAGGAACCTGGGCCACTTTGTCTTCCTTCTTTTTGCATCCAGATAGGGAAAGAAGTGCGACAGCGCCAAGAACTGGTACTAAAGTGTAGAGGTTCACAGGATTCTCCGCGTTAGATGTTTTTTTGAAAATAGTTAACTCGTTGAATTCGTGCAAGTTATGATTTCTATACCTATTTTTCCCTCATGACGGTTCCGGCCTACTTGCAGCGTCTTGCCCAAATGGTGGGTGAAGAGACTTTGGAAGCTCTCTCCGCATTGCGTGTCGCTGTATTTGGTGTAGGAGGGGTTGGCTCATGGACTGCTGAAGCCCTCGTACGGAGCGGAGTCGGACATTTGACCTTAGTGGATGACGATGTAGTCCAGATTAGCAACGTGAATCGCCAACTTCAAGCAACGCTTCTTTCTCTCGGAGAGCCAAAGGTAGAAGCACTGGCGGACCGTTTACGCACCATCAATCCAGAATTATGTCTAGACGTGTATCAAACCCGTTTCCGAGCCACGCATCCAGAGGCTTTTGATTTATCCTATTTCAATTCTGTGGTGGATGCGATCGACAGCCTAGACGATAAAGTGGGGTTAATCATTGCTGCGCATAGTGCAGGGGCAAAGGTATTCAGCAGCATGGGAGCAGGGAATAAAATGGATCCCACCCAAATCCAGAGTGGCAGTATCTGGGAGACCCGGGTTTGTCCGTTGGCCAAAGCTGTGCGGCAAAAATTACGCGCCCAAAATTTTTCTGGAAATGCCCAATGCGTTTATTCTTTGGAAGAACCTTGTCCGCGACGGTTTTCGCTAGAAGGCCCAGATGAAGGAAGGGCCCACGGCTCTGCGGTGCATATCACAGCCGTATTCGGATTCTATCTGGCCGGAATGGTGATTCAGAATGCCAGGCCCCCCACTTCCTCGTAAAAGTGCCACCTGATAAAATCAAAAAGTTGCCACAAGATTGGCTTCAGTACGACGTTTCGCCAAATCGTAATTCGGCCGAAACTCCAAATGAATCTGGTCGAAACTAATCTTGTGTTGCCATTTGTAAAGGTTCATTGCTTCACGGGTTCTGACTGAACGGCGGTATTTTGATCCGGCTACAATTTTAAAGACGGTTCCTGTGGTAATCACGGCTCCCGCAGCATACAAGATTAAGACACCCATGATATACTCGGATTCACCATCTTCATAGTTTTCATCGTCATCATAATAAGAATCGTTCTCGTCCATGGTGTTGGAACCATGGACCATCAAGATTGTGGCTAGGCCGGCAGAAAAAATTCCAGAACAAAGGAGAACGTTTCCTACGCGATTCAATTTACGGCTCGAAGTTTCAAGTCTCTCGATCCGATTCAAATACCAGGTCAGACTGTCGACCATCGGCAAATAGGGATTCGCGGAAGGAACGGCTCTTGGTGTGGGGTGTTGCTGTACCGTTGTATTCGGCTGGACTTGAGTTGGATAGGGCTGCATTTGCGTCGCGGACGATGATTCTGTCGGATACTGCAAAATAGTTGTGCCTGTAGGCAGAGAATCGTTTAAGGACTGTGCGGTAAGAGAACCAATCCCCAGCAAAAGGACAAGCAGGGTCATATGGAAACGGTGAATCATAATAACCTCGGGAGGTAATTGTTCGAAATTATTGGAACGAATCCCCTAAAACAGAGAACCATAAATGTATCTAAACTATTATTTTTTTGTCAAAGGTAGAGACGGGCGATCCAAATTCAAAAACTGGGCGATTTCCTCTGCCCGTTCCAAGGCCTTCTGCTGTGTGGAATTCGCCACGATCCGGCGGTGCTCCTGCCACGATTGTTCCAACTCTATCAAACGCTGTTTCAAAATTTCCATTCCCACATTCGCCAAAGCGGAGACCTGGAGGGCCTCGGGGAAATGGCAGCACAAATCTTCCCGTTGCTCCATAGAGGTCGTATCCGCCTTGTTAAAAATCCGAATCCGTGGGATTTCAGGGGCCGTTAAACCATGCAGAACCTGTTGCGTGACCTCCATATGCTCCCGGTAATCTGGAGCCGCACTGTCCAACACCTCCAGAATACAGTCTGCGTGAGAGACCACACCTAAGGTGCTGCGAAAAGTATCCACCAGATGATGAGGCAACTTCCGAATAAACCCCACCGTGTCGGAAAGGATTATGGGGTGTCCTGGTTCCAAAAAGAGTTTACGAGTCGTAGAATCCAAGGTGGCAAACAATTTATCTTCCACGAGGACTCCGGCTCCCGTCAGACGGTTTGTTAGAGTGGACTTACCGGCGTTGGTGTAACCGACGATGGCGACGTGAAAGATATCACCTCGGCGTTCCGCCTGCATATCACGGGTATCCTCGATTTTACGGAGTTTCTTTTTCAACGCTTGGATGCGAGTGCGGATGGAACGACGATCGACCTCCAACTGTGTCTCTCCAGGGCCTCGGGTTCCAATCCCACCGACTTGGCGACACAGATGGGTCCATGCCCGAGTAAGACGCGGCAGAGTATATTCCATCTGGGCGATTTCCACCATAATGCGCGACTCGGCGGTACGGGCATGCCGGGCGAAGATATCCAGAATCAAACCAGTACGATCCAGCACTTTGACCCCGGGCAGGCTCTCTTCCAAATTTTTAATCTGGGATCCAGACAAGTCTTCATCAAACACAACGAGATCTGCAGCAAGATCTTTTGTCCGCGAAGCGATTTCCGCAACCTTGCCCGCCCCAATCAGA
>DATIQS010000066.1:0-2162 GCA_035470605.1 Fibrobacteraceae bacterium | reverse complement strand
TCCCGTTGTCCAGTTTCGATTACCCGAGCTGGGCGGAGGATCCTCCCGCCTACACCCTGGATAATGCGTTGTCTCGGTTCGCAGCACTTCAGTTTGCCGTAAGCGAGGGCGCGGAAGTCATTGATCCTGCACGTAGCGGGACCTTCTATCTGGATGACATTGAATTGGTGCGCTCCTCCACCCCGAGTGTGGACACCTCGCGCTACAAAGCCTTCAGCACCTATGTGCCCAAATCCTCCGCTGCCTTTGACGTGAGTTGGGAGAAACGGTCCAGTTCCGCAAAGTCATCATCAAGCCAAACGGTCTCCTCTTCCATCCAGACATCTGGCTCTTCCTCCATCCAGACATTGTGCTCTTCCTCCAGCAACGCGTCATCGTCCTCCGTTGTGTCTGTAAGCTCTTCCTCCTTTGATTGGGACGTCTGTGTCAGTGCCGGGAGTTGCGGCACCTTCACGGACGAACGCGACGGGCAGAGCTATAAATTCGTGACCATTGGCGATCAAATTTGGATGGCGCAAAATTTGAACTATTCGGGCGATTCGGTGGACGGGGCTCGCACCTACACGAAAGGCTGGTGCTATGGAGTCGGTGGACAGGACACCACGGATCATTCGGATTCCAGCACTTGTGACACCTATGGGCGTTCTTACAATTGGACAGACGCCATGGATATTGACGAAAGCTATTTGGCCACGACTTGGGGCTCTAGCGATACGGTTAATCACCAAGGCATTTGTCCAGAGGGTTGGCATGTGCCTACAAGCAAGGAATGGTTGACCTTGACGAATTATCTTGGCTCAGATTCGGCAGGTTATATCCTCAAGAGTTCTAGCGGATGGTTGAATGATGGAAACGGCTCTGATGCTGCGGGATTTTCTGCGCTGTACAGTGGCTATCGGCAGACTGATAATGCATGGACTATATCTACTCATTCTTATTTTTGGTCGGTCAAGGAGAGTAGTTCTACCTTCACGCGAATCCGTTATCTCTTTTATAGCAGCACAATACTCGGTGTGAGTAATCAATACAAATTTCAGGGTTTCTCTCTCCGCTGTTTAGAGAATCAAGACTAATCAAGTGCGTCGATTTTGCTCCGGGGAATGCATTCTCTTTCCTGCGTGGGGTGAGCCCTCTTCGGCTCTTGCAATTCATACATTTTGCCCATGATCTTTTTTCCCTACGGGCAAAAATTCTTTTTGAGGATTTCGAGGCATCCTCGCCTTTTGATGTTGGCTTGTCTCGTCGTGTTTTTGCTGCCCGCTTGCACCAAGGTGGAGGAGGAACCCATCCCGGAGAAAATCCCGGAGCGTCCGTCCATGCTGTTCAGCGACACAACGCTGCTGGATTTCTACGAAAAGGATAAACTTTCGTGGAAGCTGAAAACCGCCTGGCTGGAACGTTGGGGCGAGGAAGGCAAGATCTTTGCGCGGCCTGTGCTGGTAGATATTTTCGACTCGCTAGGCCTTAAGGTTGCCTTCCTGCGGAGCGACTCTGGGGAATTGGATGCCCGCATGACCTATGTGCGCGCTTACGGGCACGTGTATGCGCTCACCCCCAAGGGGGCATCGGTGCGTGCGGATTCCCTGATTTGGAACAAACGAGATAATAAAGTGCAAACGGAGTCCTTTGTGCGTGTGGTTAGCGAGGATGGTGACGTGTTGCAGGGGCGGGGCTTCATTTCTGACGCCAGGCTGGAGAATTGGCAGATCCTTTCCAATGTTACCGGGATCTTCCAAGACGCCGCCGATCGCATCAAAGCGGAGGATGAACAGACGCGGGAGAGTATGAACGCGGGGGTTTCTTCTTTCGTTCGATCCTCCTCTACCGCTCAAGGTTCTTCTTCGTCTGCACAACCATCCAAAAATCTACAACACCTTTTGCGTGGTCGGAGTGTCCCCTTCATGCCTAAAACCTATCGGCCACAGGGAGCGCCCCCTTGAAATCACTTTTTGGAGTATCTTGCTTTGTGGCGTCTCAAGTGACGAAAAACACATGTCCCACGGGGAGAAAGATTCTTTAATTTTCCCCCTGGCCAAATGGTTATTTTTGGGTCACATCGTTTTTCAATCGGCCTTGCCGCAGCATCCCTTGTGGAGGTAGCTCTTGACCCAATTTTATAGACTCGGCATTGTTGGATTTTTGCTCCTCGTTTGCATTCTGAA
>DATIQS010000065.1:0-6171 GCA_035470605.1 Fibrobacteraceae bacterium | reverse complement strand
CGGCGCATTCTGGCATTTAGCGCTGTGGCCAATGCGGGTTACCTTGTGCTCGCCCTGCTTGTCGGCGATCCCGGGACGCATTCGCAGGCCTCTCTTTCTGCACTGTCCTTCTATCTGGTAAGCTATGCCATCTCCTCTGCTTTGGCTTTGGCGGGGCTCTCCGTGCTGGCCCAGCCCAATGACCAGGGAGACGAACTTGGTGCTCTGCGCGGTGCGGCGCGTCGTTCTCCCTGGATCGGTTCTGCGGTGACCTTGGGAGTCGTGTCTCTGGCCGGACTCCCTCCTGTAGTGGGCTTCATCGCCAAGTTTCGGGTGCTGACGGCGCTGGTTTCGAATGGACACTTGGTATTAGCTGCAATTGCGATGATTCTTGCTACAGTGGCTGCTGTGTATTATTTACGCCTCGCTTTGGCTCTCTGGCAAGAGCCTGCTGAATCCGACGATTGCGTCTGCGCCAACCCTTTGCTGAGCATTGCCTTATTCTTGGGAACATTGAGCTTGCTAGTTTTAACCTTTGCGCCTGGGATTGTGGCGCGTTAATCTGATCAGGAACGCTGCGTTGATCTCCGTTTCGGCTATCCCGGATTATGGAGACATATAGTTAGATTGATTTCCCATGCAACATTCGTTGGTTGAACTCTCTGTTGTCGTTGTATCCTGTGCCGTCTTGTCTTGGTTTACATTACTGCTACGTCAGCCGTTAATTCTTGCCTATGTTGTGAGTGGTATTGTTGCAGGGCCGGCTGTTCTCGGATTGGTGCATAATGTCCAGTATTTGGGAGATCTCTCCAGCATCGGGATTACGCTGTTGCTTTTTTTGGCGGGCTTGGTCACACAGCCCGGAAAATTGTTGCCTGTTTTTCGGAAAACGTTATTCGTCAATTTGGCCTCATCGGGCTTTTGCTTTTTTCTGGTGGTGCTTTTCGCTTGGTGGTGGGGACTTCCTCGTGAGGATTTGCTCCTGATCGGAATGTCTTTGATGTTTTCCAGTACCTTGTTGGCGGTAAAGCTGCTTCCCACCACGACACTACATCAGCAACGCATGGGAACGTTATTGCTCGCAGTCCTTGTCGTTGAGGATTTGGCGGCTGTCTTTGTCATCATGTTTTTGCAGGGAACTCTGGGTGACCTGAAACCCCTGACCCTGACCTTGGTGGCATTGAAGGGAGGTGCGATTCTCGCGGTCGCTTTTGGGCTTGAGCAATATTTGGTTCGTCGAGTGATTCTTCGATTTCAGCGTTTTGAGGAAACGATTTATTTGACCTCCATCGCCTGGTGCCTCGGAATCGCAGAGCTCTCTTCTCTTTTGGGATTTTCCACGGAAATTGGTGCTTTTTTGGCTGGACTGGCCATGGCCCGGAGTCCTCTGGCGCTCTATATTGCGGATCGTTTGCGTAATTTCCGCGATTTCTTTTTGGCTCTGTTCTTTTTCGTTATGGGCGCCCGGGCCGATGTGGTGGGAATGCGCCACATGTTGATTCCTGCCTTGTGTCTTTCCTCCCTGATTATCGCCGCCAAGCCGCTTGTGATCCGCCAAGTGATGCGCTGGATTGGGGAACCCGAAAAAATCGCCCATCAATCTGGATTTCGTATGGGGCAAACCGGGGAATTTGCTTTAATCATCTCGGTTTTTGCCGCTGGGGCGCACCTCATTAGCCCTGCTTCCTACAATCTCATTCAATTGACAACCTTGATGACTTTACTCGTCTCCTCGGTCGTCATTGTAAAGAATTTTCCGACTCCTTTGGGAGTTGAGGAAAATCTAAAACGGGATTAGTCCGGATTTGCTAAATTGCAGCCCTATGAGCGATTTGGTGAACGAGGCCCAGCTGGCCCGCGATTACCTCAAGCGGGTTGGCGACATGGCCGAACTGCGCTTGCAGGAACATTTACCTTTACCTTCCGTGATTCCCAACCGATTACATGAAGCCATGCGTTACTCCATGTTTGCGGGTGGGAAACGCCTGCGTCCTGCGTTGGCATGTGCCGCTTTTGAAGCCTTCCATGGGCAGGGAGAAAGCATCTGGCTGATTACCAGTGCTTTGGAAATGCTGCATACCTTTTCCCTGATTCACGACGACCTGCCTTGCATGGACGATGACGACCTCCGTCGAGGAATGCCTACTGCCCATAAAAAATATGGGGAAGCCACCGCCGTTCTTTCAGGCGATGCCCTTTGTATTCATGCCTTTGAGCTCCTGGCGCGGACGGGATCCGCCCAAGTGGTGGAGACGATCGCCCACGCTTTGGGAACTAGCGGCATGATCGGTGGACAAATGATGGATATCGAGTCCGAAGGTCGGCAAGTGAACCTGGAAATTGTGGACTACATCCATTATCACAAAACAGCAGCTTTGATCGAGGCCTCCCTGGTGGTGGGAGCCATTTGTGCGGGAGCGGATTCCGATCAGATTGTTCCTATCCGTGAATTTGGGCATGCGATTGGACTCGCCTTTCAGGTTGTGGATGATATTCTAGATATTGAGCAAACCACGGAACAATTGGGCAAGGATGCGGGTTCGGATTTGGAAAAGGGCAAAGCGACTTATCCATCGGTAATCGGCTTGGAGGCTTCCAAAAAAAAGGCTTGTGAACTCTATGAGAGTTCCCTTCGAGCCTTGGATCGCTCTTCGGCAGAGACTCGGATCCTCCGCTCTATTGCGGCCTTTATTGTGACCCGGGTGAACTGATGCTCTTACAGAATGTCCGTTCACCGAAAGATTTGAAAGGGCTCACTCCTTTAGAACTTCAGGATATGGCTCGCCAGTTGCGGCAAACGATCATCAGTCAGGTTTCAAAGACTGGTGGACATCTGGCACCTAGTCTTGGTGTCGTTGAATTAACGCTGGCTCTCCATTTCGTCTACAATGCCCCGGAAGACAAGATTGTTTGGGATGTCGGGCATCAAGCTTATGCGCATAAACTTTTAACGGGTCGTTACGCGACTTTTAATACGCTCCGTCAATTCCGTGGAATCAGTGGATTCCCTCGTCGGAGTGAAAGTGAATATGACAGCTTTGGCGTTGGTCATGCGTCTACTTCGATTTCTGCGGCTTTGGGAATGGCGGTGGCTCGTGACCTGCTTCACCAGAAACATGCTGTGGTGGCGGTGATCGGTGATGGTTCCATGACAGGTGGAATGGTGTTTGAGGCCCTGAACAATGCGGGAAGCGCCAAAAGTTTGACCATCATTCTGAATGACAACAAAATGTCCATTGCTCCGAATGTGGGCAATTTTTCCCGCTATTTAAATCGTCTCATCTCTGATCCGACATACAACCGCGTGCGTGAGGATTGGAGAACCCTGATGGGGCGTCTCCCTGGAAATTTGGGACGTCGGGTGGAGGACATGCTGGGACGCGCAGAAACGGTGGCTAAATCCGTACTCAAGCCAGGACGCTTTTTTGAGGATTTAGGCGCTCGCTATTTTGGTCCGATTGATGGTCATAATATCACCGAAATGATTGACTTCTTCAACCGGGTTCGAAATATGCCTGGGGTCAATCTGGTTCATGTGCTGACCGAAAAGGGGCGAGGACTTAAAGTCGCGGAAGAGGACCCCTATCGCTGGCATGGGGTTGTTCCTTTCAATGTGGAATCGGGGGCTCCCAGCGTTCCGCCGAAACCCCAGCCCCCTTTGACGACTGTGTTTGGCAAAGCCTTGCTGGAACTGGCGCGCAAGGACCGCCGCTTGGTTGGGATTACCGGGGCGATGCCGAGTGGTTGTGGCTTAAGCATTGTGGAAAAGGAATTGCCCGAGCAAATTTTTGATGTTGGGATCGCTGAGGGACACGCCGTTACTTTTGCGGCAGGGCTTGCTACTTCGGGCATGATTCCTGTGGTGGCGATTTATTCGACCTTCCTGCAGCGAGCTTATGATCAGATTTTGCATGATGTGGCGTTGCAAAACCTCAAGGTGATTTTTGTTTTGGATCGCGCTGGATTGGTCGGCTCCGATGGCCCCACGCATCATGGAACCTTTGATTTGACATACCTTCGCAGTGTCCCCGGCATGACCTTGATGGCCCCATCGGACGAGGTGGAAATGCGGAATATGCTGCATTACGCCATTTACCAGTGTCCTGGTCCCGTTGCGCTTCGTTTCCCACGAGGGAACGCGCTCCATGCCGAAATTCCAGAGGGATTCTCGCCTTTGTCATCGACGAGCTTCCGGATTGTTACGGAAGGTCAAGAGATCCTGCTACTCGGCTGCGGGTTCATGCTGACTGAATTATTGCGTACGGCAGAAATTTTGCGAACACATGGCCTGTCTCCAACTGTGGTAGATGCCCGCTTTGTCAAACCGCTGGATGCGGAAGGTTACTCTCGCCTTTTCTCTGGGCATCACCTGGTGGTGACCCTGGAGGACAACGTGCTTTCGGGTGGCTTTGGGTCCGCCATTGCTGAATTGATTGCCGACCAGGGGTGTTCGATTCGTCTTTTGCGTATTGGCATTCCAGATATTTTTGTGGAACATGGAGAGGTTTCCCGGCTTTATCGGGAACTCGGGATGGACGGAGAATCTGTCGCCCAGAAAATTTTACAGCAATTGGAACGGAGATCCCATGAGTGACGAGCAAGGCCACCCAAGAAAGGTGCAGGTTCGGTTAAACCGCAAATTCGGAGTCGGGGAGGACTTGGATCGTCCATACCATCCTAAGGAATCTGGAGATGCTTCAGCACCTGTGAAACCGGTACGTAAGGTTCCTTATGGAGGGTGGGGGACTAAAACCCCGGAAGAGCGAGCCGCAGCGGAAGCCGCTCTTCCTCCAGAAACGCCTCCTGTCGCTCCTTCCGAACAACAGCATCAACCTCGGAAACCGCGGGGGGAAGAACCCTGGCGGCGTAAAAGTCGCGATCGGTTTGAACCGCATCCGTCGAAGAAAACCCCTTACGATTCTCTGCTTCTTTCGCAGAAGGCAGCCCTGTCGAATCCCGAAACTGCAGAGGCTATGCAGGCTCAACTCGATCCTCCTTGGTTCAAGCACATCCTCTCCTTGAGCACGGACAAGGGGCGGGATAAGGAAGGCAAATTCCTTGTGGAAGGGGTACGCTGTGTCCAGGAAATGTTGCAATACCACTCGGAAGTTATTGACGGAATTTATGTAGAGGAGGGGTTTGCAGACCGGTCCATTCTCGATTCGATCGAGGAAAAGTCCATTCGTTTGCATCCTGTAGAATCGGAACAGATGCGCCGCATGTCCACCACGGTAACCTCTCAGGGTGTCGTGGCTGTCTGTAGGAGTGCCTCCACAAAACCCGACTATGACCTTTGCCGAACTTTAACTCTGGTGGATGGCGTTCAGGATCCGGGGAATCTCGGTGCCATTTTTCGAACCAGTCTCGGTTTCAATATGGGCGTTTTGCTGGGGAAGGGGACGGTTAACCCGTTCAATCCCAAGGTGGTCCGGGGTTCCTCGGGAACGTTTTTAAGGGTTCCTTTTGAACAGGATGTCGATATGCTGGAACGAATACAGTTCCTGCGACATAAAGGTTTTACCATTGTGGCTACGGATCTGCATGCAAAGCAGAGCCTGGACCAGATTGCTCCGCGTAAATTGCGCAAAGTCGCCATTTTGGTGGGGAATGAGGGGGCTGGTGCTGCAGAAACGCACATCCAGCATGCGGATGAGGTCGTCCGAATTCCCATGTCCCAGACGTTGGAATCTTTGAATGTTTCCGTTGCTCATGGAATCCTTTGTTTTCAGATAGCCCAATTGCGAGAGAATTACTAAGTTTGCCCCACTTTGTTTTTGAGGTAACCATGACAGCGAATATCGAGACCATTCATCATGAAAAGAAACGTGAGGGTTTGGCCCCCTTCCGCGCCGGAGATACCGTGACGGTCAATGTTAAGGTGGTGGAAGGCAACAAGGAACGCATCCAGCCCTTCAAAGGTGTGATTATCCAGAAGAAAAATACGGGTGTGTCCACTACGCTTACGGTACGTAAAATGTCTGGGAATGTTGCTGTTGAGCGAATCTTCCCCCTTCATTCTCCTCGTATCGACTCTGTCGCTCTGGATCGTCCGGGTAAGGTCCGGCAAGCTCGCATTTTCTACATGCGCGATTTGCGTGGCAAAGCCGCCCGTATCAATGAACGTCAGGAGACTCACGTGCAGGAAAATGCACAGTAAGTTTGTGTTGTGGATTTTGAAGCTCCCCCTACGGG
>DATIQS010000064.1:0-5081 GCA_035470605.1 Fibrobacteraceae bacterium | reverse complement strand
AATTCGACGGGAAGTCTGGCGGTCAGGAAAGCGCATTGACGGAATCCATGTGCAAGAAGATTGTTATTTTCTCCTTTGCCTCAAAGGGCGCGAATGCCTAGATAGTCGAGAATCTGGGTTTGTCCCGCGCCGTTGGATTTCTGGAATTGCCCGGGAAAAAGTGAGAACCCGAGAAACGATTCGGCCTAGAGCCCGCAGTTGACCGGGGCGATTCGCCCTCAATCCATTGCGCCCCCTGCACTTTCCGTTTTGATATACCAGTTCAGCTTTTGCGGCTACTGGAACATATCCTTTTTGTGTACAACTGCGCGCTAGGTTCAATCAGTAAAGGGCTCCTAACATTAACGGTTGAGGCCTTTTCCTGTAGGGCTCCCTTACCGAGGAGCTCTCCCAATCCGTTACGGTTTGATCACTGTCGCCTTGGCTATCACCACCACTCCATTTTCGGAAATGGTGAACAACTTGGCATCGCGCTCTGGGTGGTATCCGATTTCGTAACCAGGGGGAATCCGGATGCCTTTTTCGATGATGGCATTCCGTATCTTTGCTCCAGCCCCGACAATGACATCCGGGAATAGAATCGATTCCTCAATCACAGCGCCTTTTTCACAACGAACGCCAGGGCTAAGCACCGAGCGGTTCAGGATTGCGGCATTGACGACACAGCCTGCGGATATCACAGAATTTTGCACATAACCTTGCTGGTTGTCGGCTCCTTCATACATGAAACGCGCCGGTGGCTGGTTCCAATTCAGCGTCCGCACTGGCCAGTGTGGATTGTAGAGGTCAAATGCAGGCTCTGCCGCGCATAGGTCTAAATTCGCTTCGTACAGAGCATCCAGAGTCCCGACATCACGCCAGTAACCCATGGTGCGTGGGGATTCTCCACGGATAATGTTGGAATTAAAATCATAGACGTAAACCGGGTAGACCGGATATAGGGCGGGGATGATATTCTTGGCGAAATCAAAGGAATCGTCGCGTTTGGCTGCAGATTCCAATTCGCGCACCAGGAATTTGGAGTTGAAAATGTAATTGCCCATAGAGGCGAGACACCATCCGGGGCGATCCGGCATTTCCTTCGGTTGAGCCGGTTTCTCCTCAAAGCCAATCATACGTCCATCGCTATCCACCTCGATAATGCCAAAGTCGCTGGCTTCTGCTACGGGTACTGGAATCGCGGCAATCGTCAACAACGCCGCTTTCGTGAGATGAAACTCAATCACCTGATTGAGGTCCATTTTATAGACATGGTCTCCTCCGAAAACAGCAACCAAATCTGGGCGCTCGTCTGTAATCAGATTAACGTTCTGGTAGATCGCATCGGCGGTGCCTCGGTACCATTCCTGGCCCGTGCGCATTTGTGCGGGAACCAGATCCACATATTGATCCAGGGAGCGATTTAGATTCCATGCGGAACTGATGTGCTTATTCAGAGAATCCGATTTGAATTGGGTCAGAATCTTGATTTTGAAAATGCCGGAGTTGATGAAATTGTTCAGCACGAAGTCAATAATGCGGTAGGTGCCTCCATAATGCACCGCCGGTTTTGCGCGGTCCTGGGTTAGGGGTTGTAAACGGTTACCCTGTCCACCAGCCATGATCATTGCCAACGTTTTCGTTGCGTGAGTCGTGAAGCTCAAATTGCACCTCTTGGAGACAGGCTCTACGCCTCAACCGAACCAACAGCCGGGCTAGGAGCCAATAGCCCTAATTTAACCTAAATCCCTTGAAGAAAACAGGAAAAACCCGACCATTGCAACCGCGAAAAGCCCTTGCTTTCTAAACGAAATCTAACGCGAGATCAACGCGCCGATGGGTATCCAGCCAGGAGGCCAATCACCGAACCGTAGGAAACGTTCGATTGAGCAAAAATGGAGGACGATCCTCCTTGACGGATCTGCAAGGACAAGGAACGCGAAATCTCTTCTGCGTTCCCCATTCGAGCCATGGCGGATGCGGCAGCCATGTAATTGCTCTCTTTGTTTTCCAAGCGAGCTTTGGCGCTACTGATCCCTGCCAAATTGGTGGAAATTCGGGTCTGATTCCGCTGCAGCCTGGCGAGTCCAGAGTCTTCTTTACCGGAAACCCGTCGATAATCCTCGTTGGCGGCCTCTTTGCCATCGGAGGAACTTCCCCAGCTTTCTTGTGCGGAGTCCGTTCCTAGATTTAAACCGTGATAGACGTCGGAGCCATCAGAGGCGTCGTCGCTTTGCACTCGGGAGTCCAGCAATTCGTAGAAAAAGGAATCTCCGTCCTCCCCGATTTGTACGAGATTCGGTTCGCCTGGAACTCCAGAAACCGTTGCAGACGAATCGAAGAGGCCTGTCAACAATTGTTCTCCCTCGTATCGTGTGCATTGTACCACGGCTCCCACCGCATTACGTAGAGCGTCAAATTCTTCTCCCAGGCTGGCTCGGGATTCGGAATCTGTGGTTTGTGACGCTTGACGCGCTAGTTCGGACATGCGTTCCAGCATTCCTTTCATGGAATCCAGGGCGTCCTCAGCCGTTTCCAAGCGGTGAATGTGTTCGTCCAGGTCGCTTGCTGTCCGGGCGGATTCGTGGGCCAGTTGATTGAGTTTTTGCGTTTGGGCTACTGTTTTCCCGTTGTCCTGTTCGGTTTTTACAGAAAGACCTGTAGTCAAACGAGCCAGCGAAATGGATAATGTGCTGGCATAGGGATTGGACAAATAAAGGCTGGGTTGGCCTGTATTGGTGATGCCGTTCATAAATACCTCTCCGATCACAAGGAAGGGCCCAACCGTTTGGGTTGGATTGCTCTGTGTGGCTTCCCGACCACATAGAACACCCTCATAGAGGGTTATCGGGTATTTTTGAAAATTCTTTATGGATGCTTGAAAATATTTTTTGAAGGCTATATCAAAAAGTTCAATTGCCGAAAATCATTCAAAAACGGATATTTTGCAGACGAGGTGAATCATGTCTGTTGAAATTCAGAAAGCTGATCCTGCCACGCTGAAAGAGTTGGGTGTACAATCCTGGCCCATTTGGGAAAAGGAAGTTTCCCAATTTGATTGGGTTTATGACGAACCCGAGGTTTTTTTTGTCTTAGAGGGACGTGCGCGCGTAAAGGTTGATGGTGGACCTGTGGTTGAGTTCTGCGCGGGCGATCTTGTGCGATTTTCCACAGGCGTCCATTGCACATGGACCGTGCTTGAAGCGATTCGCAAGCACTATCGCTTCGGATGAAGGATTTTTCTTGAACCCGATTTCTTTTAATCTCTCCGATTACGATTTTCAGTTTCCCTCCTCTCTGATTGCCCAGCGCAGTGCCGGGAAAGGAAAAACACGCATTCTGCATGTTCCTTTGGATGGCGGCCCGTTACAAGAGATGCCAGCCCCTAAAATTGTGGACCTTTTCCGCGCTGGAGATTGCCTGGTTGTCAACAATACCAAGGTGATTCCCGCAAGACTTCTGGGACGGCGACCTTCCGGTGGTGCGGTGGAAATTCTCTTGTTGCAAGCCCTGCCTCCTGCAGAAAACGGGGAGGCTCGCTGGGAGTCCATGGTCCGGCCTGGACGCGCGTTTCGTGTAGGGGCTCAACTCGATTTTAGTGGCGTGTCCTGTGTTGTGGAGCAGATTCAGGAGGATGGAAACCGCGTGTTGCATTTCCAACTGGATGCGGGGCGCTTTGGCGAATTCCTTCAGTCTCAGGGACACGTGCCTCTGCCTCCTTATATCGGACGGGACGATGATGCCAGTGACCGTCAGGCCTATCAAACCATTTTCGCCAAATACGAAGGCGCGGTCGCCGCACCTACGGCGTCGCTTCATTTTTCTCAGGAGATGCTGGATGATTTGCGTGCCCGAGGTGTTCTGGTCGCGGAAGTGACTCTTCATGTGGGTGCAGGGACCTTTCAAAATATTCAGCATCAGGATTTCCGCAAACATCAGATGCATGGAGAGCGATACCATTTGGACGACACTGCCGTACAAAAAATTCAGGAGTCGCGGAGTCGCGGAGGGCGCATTGTGACGGTGGGAACCACGAGCACCCGTGTGCTGGAAACTGTTGCCGATGACGCGGGACAATTACGGCCATCGGAGGGCGTGACCCATGCCTTTATTTATCCCGGATACCGTTTTAAAGCAGTGGATGGGCTTCTCACCAACTTCCATTGGCCAAAATCTTCCCTGATTCTGCTGGTGTCGGCTATGCTGGGGCGTGAACGGACCCTAGAGGCCTATCATTATGCGGTCGATCACGAAATGAAACTATTTTCCTATGGCGACGGGATGCTGATCCTGTAAAACCCCTTTCAATTGAGGATAACATGAAATCAACTCTGGCTTTACTTCCCTGCCTTTGCGCAATCGCTCTTTACTCTTGTGGAGATGACTCCACGGGAAGTGACGACACCTCCAGTTCCTCGAATGCCTCTAGTACATCCTCCTCGATTTACTGGAACACCGATATCTCTTATGGAACTTTGACGGATATCCGTGATGGACAAAGCTACCGCACGGTGCAAATCGCGGGGTTGACCTGGATGGCTCAGAACTTGAATTATTCTGGTGACGACGGAGCGGGTGCACGCGCCTACACGTTGGGATGGTGCTACGGCGAGGATTCTTCTAGCCATGCCGATGCCGCAAGCTGTAACACCTATGGCCGCGCGTACGATTGGGCCACCGCGATGGTGTTCGATGATTCCTGTGCAACGTCCTATTGCGGAGAAGATTCGGTGAACCACCAAGGGGTCTGCCCCGTAGGTTGGCATCTGCCAAGATTAGGGGAATGGGTGGCTCTGATTGACTCTCTCGGAGGCCTAGATACCGCTGGTTATTTCCTGAAGGCCGCCAGTTTGTGGTCCTATACAAATGGCGTGGACACCTATGGATTTGCGGCCATTCCGGCGGGCCAGCTTAGCGATAATGAGTGGGGCTTCCAAGGAAATTACGCCTATTTCTGGAGCGCCACGGAATACTCTTACAACGCCAAAAATGCCAAGAGCCTAACCTTCTTTGGAATCGATGGAAGCATCATGGCTACCTCCGATTACAAGGTCGATGCGCTCAATGTACGTTGCGTAGAAGATGTGGATGACTGACCGAAA
>DATIQS010000063.1:0-1881 GCA_035470605.1 Fibrobacteraceae bacterium | reverse complement strand
CTACTTTGACGAACTGGGTCTTCCAAGGCTTAGTATGGCGAAGTAGCCCAATTTCTTCGAACCGCCGTATGCGGACCCGCTTGTACGGTGGTGTGGCAGGGGAACGCGGAATCAATATTCCGCGCCCCTATGCCGATTATGACTTCTCTAAAAATAGCGTTGCGGTCATGGATCAAATGGCCGTTATTCGCCATCTTGAGTGACGAACTATTGCGATATGCGGCAACCAATTCCATAGACTATGCCTGTGGGTACGGGGGAGTGGAAGCCGAAAACCTTATTGTACAAGGAATCGTGGACGAGTCGGCCCGGCCAACTGCGAGATCCAAAATAAAAATCGACCATGACTCGCTTCCCTCCAAAATGTGAAAAATTGCATTTCCGTCCGCCAGACATGGGTTTTGCTTTCACCAGAATGTCCATAGAATTCTATATTCGGGCCCCGGAAAAGCCCCACCGATGATATTTAGCGCGGAAAAGGGGCCTCAGCCGCGCGACGTGAGTTGTGCGGCTTTTTTACGGAGAGAGAATGTCGTTGCGCGTTGTGGACGCAGTGCAAATTTTGACCGAAGGTGGCATCGTTGGGATGCCTACAGAAACCGTGTATGGATTGGCCGCCAATGCCTTCCGCGCGGATGCCATTGCGAAGGTATTCGAAGCCAAGGAACGGCCCTGGTTCGACCCCCTGATCGTCCATCTGCCCTCCCCGGACTGGCTGTCCCGGGTGGCGTCTTCTATCCCTCCTGCCGCTATGGACCTGGCCCAAAAATTTTGGCCGGGTCCTTTGACGTTGGTCCTGCCTAAACGCCCTGAAATTCCAGACCTTGTCACGGCGGGCCTGCCTACCGTAGCGGTTCGCATCCCTGCTCATCCTTTGGCATTGGAACTGATTCGCGCCTGCGATTTTCCCCTGGCAGCCCCCAGCGCCAATCTGTTTGGCAAAGTCAGTCCGACTTGCGCTCAGGATGTCTGGAATCAATTGGATGGGCGTATCAGCGGAGTTCTGGACGGCGGGCCCTGCGAGGTTGGTGTGGAATCAAGTATTGTCGATTTAACGGGTGCACAGCCCACCCTTTTACGCCCAGGAGGGTTAGCCAAAGAAGAACTGGAAATGATTCTTGGACCTCTGGCTCTCCCCCATCGGACCTCCTCTCCTGCAGGTGCCGCCATGTCCGCCCCAGGGAGTTGTTCCCGTCATTATTCT
Organism: Fibrobacteraceae bacterium; assembly: GCA_035470605.1. Classification (GTDB taxonomy): domain Bacteria; phylum Fibrobacterota; class Fibrobacteria; order Fibrobacterales; family Fibrobacteraceae; genus CAIRAY01. The sequence goes on along the minus strand of DATIQS010000063.1, from coordinate 677 downwards.
CCAGAAACCCCGCTGCACCCAGTGGGGTCTTTCCATATTGCCGACAAATCCCATGTGGGGCTAATCGCTTTTGGGCCAGATCATCCCGAACGTTTTGGGTTTGCCGTCGTGGAAAATCTTTCCCCCAATGGAGATCTCCACGAAGCCGCCACCCATTTATATTCCACCCTGCGAAAACTGGACGCCCAGGAACTGGAGCAGATTCTGGTGGAACCCATTCCTGAATACGGTCTTGGCCTCGCGATTAATGATCGCCTGCGCCGAGCCTCCACACGTGATTAATCCCCTAAAAAGAGAAGGACCATGAACGCATACCATCCCCTCGCCCAAGCCCTAAATAAGACCTTGCAGGACGGGGCTCCTCAGATTTTTGCATCCCTTTCCGCACGCGGTAAGGCAATCTATTTCCCCTCCCAGGGGATCCTCGGCCAGAGCGCCGAAGCAAAAGGCGCGAAAATCAACGCCACTATCGGCACAGCCTTTGAGGAGGATGGATCTCCACTTTCCCTGGAATGCATGGAAGAAACGTTGAATCTTCCCTCCGAATCCTTTCTTTACGCCCCCAGTTTTGGTCTCCCCAAACTCCGCGAGCAATGGGCGAAAAACATGGTGGCGAAAAATCCAGGACTGAAAGGAAAATCTTTCAGCCAGCCCGTAGTCACATCGGCGTTGACTCA
>DATIQS010000062.1:0-3225 GCA_035470605.1 Fibrobacteraceae bacterium | reverse complement strand
GTAAACCTGCGCATCCAATTGCAACAAATTCTGGGCAAAGGAAGAGTTCCCAGAAAAACAATGTACATGCAACCGGTGGCCTCGCAATGGGGCGTTTCGTAAGATATCCAGCGCATCGGCGTCGGCGGCACGTAGATGGAGGACCAGAGGCTTTCCCAACTCCAGCGCTAGCGCAATCTGGCGTTCAAAGATCTTCCGTTGCGCATCTCGAGGGGACAGATCGTAGAAATAATCCAGCCCGATTTCTCCGCAAGCCAGTGCCTTAGGGTGTGCCAGATACTGACGTAGGGCTTTTTCCACATCTTCTGTGTATAAATGCGCCTCGTGGGGATGCACTCCGAAGCTGGCGAAAATGCGCGGGTGATCCAGATACGCTAACGTGCGTTGAAATTCGTCTGGGTGGCAAGCCACCTGAACTAGAGCGACGGGCAATGGTTGGATTAGGCCCAGAAGACCTTCCCGAGAGAGCCCTGTTTTTTCCTGTAACAGGTCGAGATGGCAATGGGTATCTACCAGGGGCAAGGAGGACAAATCAGGAGAGAGCATTGTCTGGAGGAGTGTCGGTGAAAGAGACGGAAAGGAGCGTCATGCGTTGCGGCCCTTTTGGGGTATTTACGGTGACGGTCTCCCCTGATTTATGTCCTTTGAGTGCGAGACCAATAGGGGATTGCAGGGATATGCGTCCTTGCATGGGATCGATTTCGGCCGGACCCACCAGAAAATATTCCCGTTCTGTCCCAGCTGGCTCCACGCGGATGCGGACTTGGGCTCCAAAGGCGACTTCATCACCGGCGGCCGCGGATCGCTCCATTACGACAGCAGAGTCCAGCAAACGGTCGAGCTGGCGGAGGCGTTGATCAATTTCGCGTAGCCGCATTTTCCCATAGGTGTAAGCCGCATTTTCGGAACGGTCTCCTTCCGCAGCGGCATCCTGGACCTGCTTCACCATGGCGGGTCTCTGGGTGTGTTTCAAGTCCTCCCACTCGGTCTTGAGCTTGGCGAAACCTGTTGGACTAATCACATGCTGTTGCATGGTGCAAAGGTAAATTTTCATGCGTGGATCGTGTTGATTCCCTAGTCAACGGAAGGCCGAATTTTTAAACGACTCTTAAAGTTGGGAACCTATTTAAATTCCGTAGTCGACTATGTCGATTTTGGCAGAACTCCTTCCGCTATAGAGGTTGCTCCTCCCATCTGCCACACCATGGATGGCACGATTGAGCTTGCTAAAGGCAGGCCCGATAGGGGTGGGGATAGGGATGAGCCCGGCAACTCCTCAGGAATCAAGGCATTAGGCAAACGCGATCACTCTTGATTCGCCAGTTCAGTTTCGACTGCTACTGGCATATACCTAACATAGATAGGACGACCGCAGCTTGGACCACCAACTGGACCCGTATCTCACAGACTCCATTAGGAGTGTCCCCGTTTGAGTTTGGAAATAGGTATAATATCCTTATGCCTGATCACAAGAACAATCTTCTTTTTAAGTCGATCCTGCCGATTTTCCTGCTCGCATTGGCTTCGTGGCAGGTTTATGCCTCGCTTTCCGGGGAACGTTTGGTTACAGCCCCTTCTGATCTCGGGTTTATCCTATTGGGGGCTCGCAGTCTACTGACGCTGGTCTGGGTTGTGATCCTCTTTTTTACGCCGACCTCGCAGTTGGTCTTCTATTCTTTGGTGTTTGGTTTCTCGGCCATGTTCCTTTCCAATGTTACGGAATGGATTCTACTGGTGCGCAAAATCGATCCGTTTCTCACCCAGGTCTTTGATGTGGAACGCATGGTGAGCGTGTGCCTGTTGACTTTGGGTCTCGCTTCCTGGGCTGCGGAACGCCGTCGGGAGGATGTCTCGCTACGGACCTTGAGCGCTACGGATAGTCTGACTGGATTGTATAACACGCGTTACTTTTATCAAGAATTAGAAAACGAAATCCGCCGTGTACGGCGTTACAGCCGTGAATTGGCTCTGGTGCTTATTCGTGTGGATCATTTTCAGGACTACAATCTTGCCCATGGGTATGGGGAAGGGGATAAGGTTTTGAAGGAAATGGGACAATCCATTCTTGGCTATCTGCGTCGTTCCGATATGGGGTGCCGTTTCGGAGCTAATGAGTTCGCCATTTTGCTTCCAGAAACCCCTTCCGCTGGTGCAATTTTGGTGGGACAGCGTCTGCAGGATCGTTTGCATGACATTGAATTTTCCGTAGACGACGAACATCTGCATATGGATCTTTCCGTAGCCGTTGTTCAGTTAAAAGACGGCGAAGTCTCTCTTGGGCTGGTGCGCCGTGCCGAGGATTTGCTGGAAAAGGCCTCTACCCATGGTGGCGGTATAATCCTAAAGGATTGATGCAGAAAATCACGAAAATACACCGTACAGAAACTGTCGCAAACCCTTTTGAATGAATTGCTCGCCAGGCCCAACCCATCCGCCTAGATCAAGCGCAGTCCAGTGGTGTAGGGTTCCCAGCCAGCCAGCGGCCAGACTGCGGTGTCGTCCCCGCATGTTTCCATGATCTTGAGAAACAGTGATGAACACCTTCTCCATGCGGCGTTGTAGGGCCTCGTGTCCTCCTCGAACCAACTGATGGCCGGGATGCGCGATCGGCATGAATACCAGTTGAATTTCCACGCGAAAAAAATCCGGTTGCGCGTGCACGCAAGTCATCCAGATTTCCGCCATTTCTCCTAAGAATCCTGGCAGATCATGCCGGTAAGGCTCTTGGCCATCTAGGACGGCGTTGAGATGAAGGAATCCCTGCGCCAAAACCGCTTTGAGAAGCCCTTCCTTGCTTCCAAAATAGTGGTAGAGCGTCGGTTTGGTGATGCTACAGGCGGCAACGATTTCGCGGATCCCTACAGCATCAACTCCTTTACTCGCAAATAGTCGTGTAGATTCCTGCAACAAACGGGTTTTATTGTCCATGGCTGAAAATTATACCGAAGGGTATAAGCTGTCAATAAGCGGGCTAAATAGCCTCCAAAACAGAGTGCCGCTTAAATTTACCGCCAGGCGAAGGAAACGAGGAAGAGTTGCCCTGGGCGTTCTTGATCTTCGCGATAGACGACGCGGGCCAGGCCACTCTTGCTCAGAGCCTGCAACGCGAGGGAGGACTCCAGCAACACCCCTAACGCATCCGTGCCTTGAGCAGATGACCGATAGGAATTCACCCACAGCGTATCGCTAGATCCTAAAAGGCTCGAATGCAGCACATCGCCATAT
>DATIQS010000061.1:0-7584 GCA_035470605.1 Fibrobacteraceae bacterium | reverse complement strand
GGTTGCGCACGCTCTCCGCGTTCGCCTCCGCACGGATCAGCTTTCCAGCGGGCGCCTTGTAGTAGGCGATGTGGGCGTCAATGCTCACGGTCATGGTCCCGGGTGTGTTGGATGCCACGGCAAAGGCAAAGTCCGCCAAAGTGAATATGGCGCCCCCCTGCACGACACCCACGCCGTTCAGGTGTTTCTCCTCGATATTCATTTCCACCAGGGAATGCCCGTCCGCCGCTTCCAGGATCCCGATGCCCAGGAGCTTCGCGAAGCGGTCCTTGGTCACGTTGCTTTGCAAATTGTCCATACCGGCCTCTGCGGTTCAAGTGTGCGCAAAATATAGAGAGAAGCACGGACATTTGCCCGAATTCCCTTCCGCAAACTACATTGAAACCAAATGAACACCACGCCACTCTCGTTAAACGATGTCCTGCCGTTGACCTGCACCCGGCAAGGGGTCTGCTGCCATGGCAACGTGGTGCACCTCAACCCCTGGGAAGTAGCCTGCCTGGCGCAAGGTCGCGGGATTTTGCCGCAGGAGTTTCTGGAGCGTTACGTCCATCCTGGAGGAACGCAACTTCGTTTCGATGGCGCTCCTGGATGGGAAAACCGGCGGGCCTGCAACCTCTATGAGCCCTCCAAGGGTTGCCCGGTCCATTCCGCGCGGCCGCTGGCGTGCCGCCTCTATCCCCTTGGACGCGAACGCCAGGGAGACGAAGTCCGCTACATGCACCGGGGCCAGGCGTTTCCTTGCCTCAAGGGTTGCCCGGATGTCCAAAAGCTCCCCGCCATGAGTGTCGGCGTTTATCTGGAAGGCCAGCAGACGCAGGATTTTGAAACAGCGCAGGATGGTTACCTGGAACTGATGCAGGACCTTGCGGAATGGGGCTTCGCCCTGATTCTTGAAACCGGTCTGCCCCGAAACGCTGTATTGCGCACAACACATCAATGGCGCAGATTGGGTGAAGCGACGTCAGACCAGCGCGTTGGACAGATCCCTTCGGATTGGGCCACCCTGCTTCTCACTCCCAGCATCCCTTTGCAATTGGGCCACCCAGAAGAATTTATCCGCATTCATGCCAGCCTTTTGCAGACCAAGGCAAACCAGTCCTTTGCAACAGAGAGCGACCCGGACAGACTATGCACAGCTTCCACCCTAATGATGGCGCTGGCCCTGCAACTGGCCGACGGACTGGGCGCAAATCCGGCAAGCCTCGCCACCCGCTGGGAGCAGACCGTAACGGGGGCGGTAATCACTGAATGAAAACACGATTCCATCACCAGAGGCCAACATGATCTTCGAGACTGTCTTGAATTCACCACTGATCTGTACCATCATTACGGCGATTGTTGCTCCAATATTTCTATTGATCATAGGGCAAAAAATTTCAACAAAAGAAATCTGGTCCCGCAAAAAGCTCCCTCCAGATGACCAGCTGAACGACCTGTTTCCCAAGGGGTCTTCCGCCGAGTATGCCATACGGAACTACAAGGAACGGCTGGCCTTCAAGGCCGTCTATGGTTTCGATTTTCTGGGCGGCAAAGAGATCCTGGACAAGGTGGTCGCCTTCCATCAGTCCGGCCATTCCAGCTATACGTTGCGAAGCGTGCTGGATGCATTTAAGGATGTCACCCAGTATGAGGTATGGTTGCAAAAAACGAAGAGTCAAGGCCTTAGAACAAAAATCGATTCCTGCTTCTTGCGGGCTGCTACCGGGTTTCTTTTTCTCGTGAGCGGCGCTTGCGCTGTTCTGACGATTATCTGTCTATGGATTTTTTGGACTAACTTGGGTGCTCATTGGGTTCAGATTGTCCAGCTTCTGTTTCTTATGATCTTCTCTTTCGCTGGGGCGATCTGGTATATGCGCGAGAATCGCCCTTATCTCGTACAGAAAGAATACCTGAAATGGCTGAGCGAAAAGGCTACCCCATGAAGTCCCGTCTCAAGAAATATCTTGCCCATGTGCAGGCTGTGACTGCGGAGCGTCGGCAGGGCGCGTTCAGTGCGGAGCAGAGAGATGCCCAGTTGCGCGACCTGCTGATCCAGATCCGATTTTTTCAGCATGAGCGTCTGGTGCATCTGCTGGTCACCTTGGTGGTGTCCGTCCTGTTTGTCGCGGTGACGCTCTATTTGTCCTACGCGCCCTCCTTGCCTGTTTTGGCGGTCCAGCTCCTGTTGCTGGTCTTGACGGTGGCCTATATTCTGCACTATTTTGTGCTGGAAAACGGTGTGCAGAAACTGTACCAGGTCTATGATGAGTGGAGGAATTTATGAAACGACCGGGAAAATTACGGCTATTCTAGAGCCCCCAAAACCATAGAATAGAGCCACGTGAGCACACCTGTATCGTGCAGGAATGAGGCCGAACCGGTCCAGTTGCGGTAGTAGGGCGCAGGCAAGGAAATTACGCCCCAAGAATATATTTTACTGGAAAAATCCTCTTCGCTACGCATTAAGAAGGACTTATGAAAACCATACGATTCACCATGGCCCTGGCATGTCTTGCGGCCTACGCCAATGCCACCATCTACGAAGCCGAAGACGCGACCCTGAGCGGTACGGTCACGGCGGAATCGGATTCCGCGTCTGGCGGCGCATATGTCAAGCTGCAATCGGGCTCCATCACCTTTGACGTCATTGCGGACTCGGCGGGAATGTACGATGTCGACGTTTACTATTCCGGCTACGAAAACTACAAGATCCAATACTTGTATGTGAATGGGACGAGCGTTGCGCAATTGGAATTCGATTCCACAGGGCTTACCTTCGACAACATGGTCACGACCACGGTCAAGCTATCCAGCGGCTCAAATACGGTCGCCATCATCGCGAGCTGGGGGTGCACCTATTTTGACTACATCGAGGTTGAAAAACATGTCACGGAGCCATTCACGCTGAGCGACGAGCCAGTTACCTCCGGCGCCACAACTGCGGCACGCAAGCTGTACTCATTCCTCAAGGAAAACTTCGGCACAAAAACCATTTCTGGGGTCATGACCGGAAAGATCGACTTTGAGTACGACTACGACAACTTTGCGCTCACCTCCTACACGGATTTCAAGGAGCAGACGGACCCCGCCACGGTATACAGCAAAAGCGGCTACTATCCGGCGCTCATCGGCTTCGATTTTTTGTTTGCCACAGGCCTGGAGGGCGACACCAACCATTGGTACATGGGCTATACGGAAACGGCCGTGAACCTTGCCAACGATCTCTGGAACGCTGGTGGAATTCCTGCCTTCACCTGGCACTGGAAAGACCCCAGCGACTCGGTGGACGCCTTCTACGTAAGCGGTGCAGGAACTCCCTACACGACGTTTGACTTTACCGAGGGCTTTGTCTCCGGCACGACTACTTGGGATACAACATCCGAAATTTACCAGGATATCGTGGAGGACATCGATCATGTCGCCAGTTTCTTTTTAAGCCTACAGGCAGACAGCGTGGCCTGTCTTTTCCGGCCCATACACGAGTCTGGTGGCGCCTGGTTCTGGTGGAGCACCCACACGGGCGAAGAGTTTGCGGCTCTTTACCAGCTCATGTACAATCGCATGGTCAATGTGGACGGCGTGAAAAACGTTGTTTGGGTGTTTAATCCGCAGGATGCAAGCTATACTGGCTGGGATCCGGGTTCCAGTTATTATGATGTCCTTAGCGTGGATATTTACAATGACTACTATGACAACCAAAGCAACGCTTCGGATTTCAATGCCCTGGTCACCAGTTTTGGACAAAGCAAAATCCTGGCGCTTTCCGAGAACGGCCCCATCCCTGACATCGACTCCATGTCCGTGGACGGAGCCATCTGGTCCTGGTGGATGCCCTGGTACGAAAGCTGGAGCGGCGGGCACGTCAGCAAAACTGCAGACTCCGTTTGGGTGAGTAACATGGAGGATGACCGGGTTATCTCGCTCGGAAAAATGCCTGGCTGGGCGAATGTCAACGTGGCCACGAAAACAGTTGTCAGTGCCAGTGTAGTCCTAAGTGCCCAATTGCAGGGCAAAAGCCTACTCGTTACAACATCAGTATCTGGTACTGCGGACATCGCCTTGTTCAACATTCAAGGGGCACAGGCTGCCTCCCTGCACAAAGGGAGTCTATCCGCTGGTACACACAAATTCGAGCTGGGTGGACTCAGCCAAGGCGTTTATGTGCTCCGCGCCTCGGGCTCGTTGGGAGCGTATATGCAAACCCTGGTGATGGAGTAAAAGGCAAACGCCCTCTCCGTTTGGCTGCGGGCTGACTTTGCGCAACGGACAACGGAAGTCTCCCGCAACACCGGGCCCTCTTCGGATCGCAATTCGTGGAGTGGCTCAGCCTAGATCTCACGGTTGACTGGGCCGACTCGCTCCCGATGCGTCCAAATGATCCGGCGATGTTGCTAACGCGACCAAGCCCGAATTGGCAGATTATCTGCCAACGGAATGCACATCGGTCGGAGAACTATTTGGGATTAGGGCTCCTCTAAAAGCCCCCATTCTGCCTATTCCGGCTACGATTGCGCCTCTTTCTCCTGTTCTCCCTTGGGCGGTAGCAATCTCGCTAGCAATGGCCTCGAGGTTAATTTTTAGAAATGCCCTATAATTGTTTCTGGAGCCGTTGTCCAATCAGCGATGCGAGGCTCTGCCCAGCAGATCAAAAAAATGTATTGGCGGGAATTGCCTCAATGTGGATTGATGTGCTTTGATCGAGCTTTCGCTGGTACAGGCACCAGAAAAATTAATGAGAGTCAGGGCGATGGCATCCATAACCCACACGTCTCCGCATTGCGACACATGGATTTGCATTCCATAACCATTGCTGGCAAGCCCATCTCGGCTGGTGTACTGCGTCACTTCTCCCGATGTGGAAACATGGAACACCCCATTGAACGCCGACAGCAACCAAATCGACGAATCCGGTGCTGCGGAACCGCCCTCAATCAGCACATCCACGCCCAACAGATCGGCCACTGTGCCCGCATTCCAAGTTTCGTCGTGATACTGGAAAACCGAGTCGCCGGAAAAAAACCACAAGACTCCTAAGGAGTCCTGGAACAAGGCGTTTGCGCCAGCAAAGCGGCTATTGCAGGAATAATTTCCAAGAGTATCTAGGCGGCATAAAGCACTAGTCCCGCCAAGCCATATAGAACCATCGCGGCTTTTGTCCATCAAGGTTGTGGACAAGTTCACATAGCCGTCACTGGAATCTGGACTAGTCCACACAGCATTGTGGTAACGGTAGAGATCGTTGACATCTTTGAGCCAGACGTCACCGCCATAACCCTCCATCAACCCGTCACAGCTAGTAATTCCTGTTTTCACCGTCATCTGAACCCCTTGGTTCACACGAATCAGGGAACTTCCTTGTATCAGCCAGCGTGAGCCATCAGACGTCCAAAGTGAATGCGTATAGACTATTGAATCCTGGACAAGCGAGTCTCCATCAAAACAATAATCAGCAATGCATATGCCCCCTGAACCATCCTCCGCAAAAGTATTGTAAGCCAAGTCAAAATTATATTCTGGCATCTTGGGAAAATATTTGATGTCTCCTAATGCATCCCGCAACAGCAACCCATAACGCCCAATCCATAGCGAATCCCCTTGGAATACGCCAGCCGAAGCGCCGATTCCGTAAGTGGAATCGAAGGACACTTCACTCCAGGAGCCTTCATCTGCAGAACGCCGGAGCAATTGTGAAGCGCCAAACACCCAGAGGTCTCCGCTGTCGTCAAACTGGAGATCATAGATACACTGCGCCTCCGGCAAGGCGACTTGGGTTAAAGAGCCCGTAGAGTCGCTAAAAACAGCCAACCCAGCATTGTAGCCGATGTAAATTGTGTTGGAGTTTTGTTGGGCAAAGACCTGGGGCGTTCCTAAAGACAAGCTATCCCAGGTGAACACAGTGGAGTCGTGCCAAAACACCAGCACCGTGTCAAAGGTAAAGTTTTCATCAAGATTTTGTGTCATATATACCTTCTCCTCCGGCTCCTCCAACATCGAATAACGGACAAGCTGGTTCGTTGTGCCAACCCATAAGTTATTGTTCCAGTCGAAATGCATAACATTGACGTCGCCGAGGGAGAAATCCAGGCGATTCCATTTTTCCCCGTCAAATTGGCTAATACCTCCCCAACCTCCGATCCATAGATTTCCGCCGCTGTCCTGGGCCATGGCCGTGATCTTTTTCCCATAGATAATGGAATCTGGTAGGGAATAGTGTGTCCAAACCCCATTTTCCTGGTAACCCACTGAGGAACGGTAGATATCATCGATATCCGATGCTAGTACCCATTTCCGGTTGTTAACGACCTCAATTTGTCGCACGGGATTCAGCAAAAGACCGTTGAGCGTCGTCATCCAGCCTGTGGACTGGTTGGCCAAACTCATCCAGCGCAAACCATGGTCTGTAGCGATCCAGAGCGTGTCGTTTGTAAGGGCAAGGTCGTTGATCGTATTGGCGTTTTCCCGGAAAGAAAACTGCTGGAACTCCTGAGCCTGGACGCCTAGAGCCAATAAAAGAGTGAAAGAGATAACGTTCATTGCGTCTCCAACAGTTACATATGCTAAACATAGCATGATTTAGCTGAGTAGAAAATAAATAGGAATCCCATCGCGAAAGCAACAGGATTCCCGTGATTTAAAACATATACCGAGCGACTACCAAAGACTCCAACTCGCCCAAGAATGCTCACCTTCGGTGAAGCGGAAGTAATAAGTCCCATTGACACTTTCCGGCAAGGGGAACTCTCCGGCTTGCACCTCTTCACCATTCACATAAATTGTACGGCCCTGTACTTCTGAAGCCTGCCATCCGCTAATGGAGCTGGTAACCTTATACCAGACCTCTCCCGTTGTGTTGAGAGTGGCACTCTGACCCGTCATTTCAATGGCATTAAGGCAATCCCCTGTACACTGGAAGGAGCTGCTGCCCACGGAAGAGTTTCTTAAAATGCTACAAGAGCCATTGCTGGTGCCCGCACCAAGATAGCGATATTGCCAGAAACCAACCCACCAGGGATTATTGATTTGGGTCACGGGTACCGCATACTCGGAGCCATCAGCCGTCACAAAGATTTTATCGCCGGTTTGGATATCTGTGGTAAATGGCACGCCATTCATGGCTTGGGCACCGGTTCCTCCGTTCAATAACTGGCAATTGCCTATTTCAATAATTTCTTCATCTGCTTCAGGATCCCCAACAATTACAGAGACGGAGGCAATGCGCTTCACTTCTGTTCGCAGAGTATCGGGAAGTCCTGTTTCTGGCAAGTTTTGACCAGGTCCTTTATAGGCAAAGAAAGCCGTATCCGCCAAGGCATGAGCATTCAACTGGATTTTGTATGTGCCAGCCATCGTGTAAGAAGAAAAGTCATTGTTCGCATAATCACCATCATTGGGGAACAGATCGCCATGAGTTCCGTCATCGTACAGAGATACCGTACCCAACTCCTGTCCGTTAGGCGCAAAGATCGTCGCAGACATCAACACATTTGTTAAAAAAGAACCAATGGCCAAAGAGCCTTGGATGTGCAGGTTTTCTGTGATTGCGTATTGACGTTTGGTAGTGGAGACATCTACCTTGATGGATTTGTCTTTTTCTTCAGCATA
>DATIQS010000060.1:0-10789 GCA_035470605.1 Fibrobacteraceae bacterium | reverse complement strand
GGAGCCTCCATCAATTTGACCATTTCCTTGAAGACCAGGTCAAAGCCGCTCCGGTATTCTCCGGCAAAGCCTTCGCAGTGGATCGGCAGGAGTTCCGCTTGGACTTCTGGGCGCATTTTTTCCACCACAGCGTCCACGTTGTCCCCGATGATTCCGGCGGCACAACTAGTGGCGACAAAGATTACCTCGGGGTGGTATTTGGCCTCGACCTCATACAAGGCGGCTTTTAGTTCCTTTTCCCCACCATAGATGATGCGGGTCTGGTCGATGGCGGTGCTGAGCACCGCTTCATAGGGAGATCCGCTGTTGCGGCTGTTTGTGAGTTTGTACGCTTGTTTGACCCCAAAGGCACAACCGGCAGGACCATGGGTGATGACCACGGCATTGCGGATGCCGCTGAGCACCTTCATGGCGGTCCAGAACTTGCAAGGACGGGTATGGCTGCCTTGCAGATGGGTCTTGATTTTTCCTTCCTTGGCCAGGCGGTACAGTTCGCTCAAACGGCCATGGAACACCACGCTGTCCGCCACGGAGGGTTTAACATTAGGTAGGCCTGGAGCAGTCATATCCTCTCCCAAATAAGCAAAGAAAAAATGGAAACCGTTGAGTTTTTGGGGAAAAAGCAACAAGGAGGATGAGGTGCTCAACGGTTTCCAATGGAGATTGGAAATTCAGAAGGGTTTACCAGACGTTCAAAAGCCACTCCTTGTTTTTCTTGTATTCCATGTCGGTGAAAATTGCATTGGCAATTGCTTCTCCTAGCCAGATTGCGCCTGCATACCCTTGGATTGGATAGCGATACAATCCCGCTCGGTCAAAGGTTGGAAATCCGACCCGCACCATAGGAATTTGGTTATCGATGGCGACCCAGCGTCCTTTTGAATGGCCTAGAATCAAGTCAAGTTCCACTTCTTTGTCACGTACACGCCGTTCTAGTTCAAAGAGATCGGAACCTGTGATTATTTCCATGTCATAAGTCGTCGCATTGTCTTGTAGCTCTTTGACCCGGGGATCGGTGGCATATAAGCTGCTTTCATCGCCCATCAGGAGCAACACGGGGTGCATTTCCACTTCTTGGCAAAATTTAGCCAGGGCGAAGACCTGATCTGCGCTACCGTAGATGGCGACTCTTTTGTCCGCCAAAAACATGTGGGCCAGGTCCGCTAACGCATCGATCGCTTGGCCGCGTTCCCGCACTAGAGATTCTGGAATGGGCTTCCCTGTGATTTCCGAAACAGTGTTTAGGAAGTCGTCGGTGGCTTGGATGCCGATAGGGGGATTGCAAGGGTGATGGGGGACGCTAAAACGTTCCCGTAGAAACTCGCCTGAGCTGTAACCCTCGTATTTTGCTGTGGAGATGGTCGCGACCGCGTTGGCCATGCCCTGGATGTCTTCTACCGTAGTGTTTCCTTGGGTGAAAGATTTTTTGTCCGGCATGATCGGCGCATCAAAGCCTTCATTATCAAACAAGACGGTGGCGTCAACCTCCATTTCCCGTAGGTAATGCTTGAGCTCCTTGATGTCGCCTGGATTGCTCCAACCCGTGATCAAATTGAGCTTCCCATTGGGATCGCCTTTCTTGGCCAGGGTGGAGACGAACGCCTTGATGGCTACGTTGTAGCCGCTCATGTGGCTTCCGACAAAACTGGGGCTATGAATGGGCACCAAGAAAATTTCGCGTTCTGGATAACGCTCCTTCAACTGCCTATTCAACTTCAGAAGAAGGCCGTCGATGTCGTCTCCAATCACCTCAGTGGAGCAGGTGGTGATAATGGGGATCACCCGCACATGCGGGTAGCGTTGGATTAAGGTATGTATCGACTCCTCAGCCCGCTTGATCGCGCCGAACACCGCCGCGTCTTCATGTAGAGAAGAAGAGGCAATATCGAAGTTTTCCTTGAAGTGCTGGGCAAAGAGCAGACGCACAAACATGCTGCAACCCTGCCCTCCATGGACGAGTGGGATGCAATCCTTGACGCCGATGGCGGCATATTGTGCCCCGGCGGGCTGGCAGGTGAACATCGGATTGATGACGCCTACCCTTTCCTTTTCCTTGACTGTGCAAGTCATGAATGTCTCCTCTTAATAATTCGGCTGGTGAAGTTCTTCGTTGCGGGATTTTTCCACGGTGATTTCCCGCATGCGGGCCTTGACACCGTCGAATAGGACCTTGATCGCCTCAGCGTTTAGCGATTTGATCCAGGGATACTGCTGCTTGAATGTCGCCGCTAGAATGCGCGCATCAGCAAACCAGCATTTCTCTGCATCGGTTTCCACCACCGAAGGTAACTCAACCAAAATTTCTCCAGTCTTGGTGAGGATCGCTTCGATGTTTTCCTCGCGGTCCCAGGAGCGCGAATGAAATTGCCACAGGCAGCGCTCTTGGATGTAGGTCACCAGTTCTTCAATTTGTTCGTTCATACGGTGGCCTCCCCTTGGGCTTCTTTTTTCACGCCCTTGCGGATGTCTTTGGCAGCCAGCTTCCAGAGTGGAGAGTGGGTGGCATTGTAGATGTCACGAGCCAAGTTGACAAAGCCCTCATAACCCTGATAGGGGCCGTTATGATAGGCATGTCCATTGATGTAGGGGATGTGCACCTTCTTGACCAGGTCGCCCACACGGGGACCGGTAAAGATGATGTCGGGTTTCATCATATCGATGACTTCAAAGAACTCCAGCTCATTGCCGTCGTCGATGTAGATGGAACCTGTCTGGCCGCGGGCGATGACTTTTTCAAAGTCTTCCTGATGGCCGAACTTGGAGGACATGGCCACAACAGTGATGCCCAATTCGTCTTCCACCGCATGGGTCCAGTGCCATAGACGGGGTCCGCCGGTCCAGATGCACATCTTGGTCCCTTGCAACTGCTCTTTATACCATTCGATTTTCGCTCGCCACTTGGCCTCTTCTTCTTCGATCACCTTCTCCGCCTCTTTTTCCAGGCCAAAGAAGGAACCGACCTTGCGTAGGCCATCGGCAGTGTAGCTGGGGCCCCAAGAGTCCATGTCCAGACGCGGAATCCCGTACTTCTTCTTCAGCTCGTTGGCAATGTAGCCTGCGGAACGCGCGCAGTTGACTACCGAAAGCTGAGCGCGATGCATGCTGCGGCATTCGTCGTAGGTGGCGTTCGCGGTGAAATGCGCGATGATCTGGATGCCCATGCGTGTGAAATAGTTGTTGAAGATAAGGGCATCGTTCTGGATATTGTAATCGCCGATGTAGTTGATGGTGTACTTGCTGGTGATTTTGGGTTCCACCTGCCCCACCTTCTCATGAAACCAGGCGATGTTCAACACATGGTGTCCCTTGGACTGGCTCACACCGGCGAAGCCCGGGCACTGCACGACGAAGATATCCACGTCGGGATGCGCCTCCATGTACTCCTCCGCCACCGCCTTAGGATCGTCACCGATGAGCGCCGTAGTGCAGGTGGTGTAGATGATCATGCGTTTGATGTGGGGGCAGGCATCAAAGGATTCCTTGATGCTTTGCCGCAACTGCTTTTCCGCTCCGAACACCACGTTCTTTTCTTTGATGTTGGTGGACATCACGTACTTGAGCTGGAAGTTGTCGTTGTCGCTCGGATAGCGTTTGGTGTGCCAGGTGTCGTAGGCGCAACCGATGGGGCCGTGGATCAATTGGATGGCATCCTTGATCACACCGCCGATCACCAGCTTGGCGCCGCAGAAACTGCAACCGCGCTCCGACAGGGTTCCGGGGATGGTGGCGATATTGGCGGAAGGCAGATACTGGGTGGTATCCTCGCCCGGCGCCTTGATATAGCAGTGCTTTTCCCGTTCGGGGATTACCGTGTCGCACTGAAAGAGTGTCATTGGCATGGGGTTGCTTCTCCTTTAAATGAGCGCCTGGGTTCCGCTTTCGCCAGTGCGGACGC
Source organism: Fibrobacteraceae bacterium (assembly GCA_035470605.1). Taxonomy (GTDB): domain Bacteria; phylum Fibrobacterota; class Fibrobacteria; order Fibrobacterales; family Fibrobacteraceae; genus CAIRAY01. Next base: position 6,894 of record DATIQS010000060.1, on the reverse strand, counting down.
GCACTGCGTTATCAATGGGACAAACAAAAATTTTGCCGTCTCCCACCGTGGCCGACTGGTTGATTTCGACCAAAGTCTTCACAATCAAATCCACCTGTTCGTTGTCCGCGACGATGGAGATCATGCGTTTGGGAATGAATTTCATTCCTCCGTTCTTGCCTTTTGCGAGCAATTCGGCGTTGACCGGGAACGAAACCTCACTGGCGATACCGCGTTGCTTGCCGCGCCCGAGCACGGCTTCGGCTGTAATGCTGGGGAAGCCAAGTTTTTCCAAGGCTTCCTTAGTGGCTGTGACCTTTTTAGGCCGGATGATGGCAATGATTTCCTTCATGGAGACTCCTTTGAGAAAATCAGCCTTACAGGCCGTGTTCGCCTGTGCGGACCGTAATGGCGTCCTCCACCGGACTGATAAAGATTTTGCCGTCGCCGAAGTTGCCTGTGTAGGCCTTATACTTAACGATTTTCACCACCTCATCCACATCCTTGTCTTCCACAACCGCCGTAATCATGGCTTTGGGGAGTTCATCGTAGTGGATATTTCCGACAGTGATCCCTTTCTGTTTACCACGTCCAAAGACATTAGACTTGGTCAAAGAAATATAACCAGCTTCGGCCATGCCTTCGGTTACCGCATCAGCGGCTTCAGGACGAAGAATCGCTCGAATCATTTTCATGGGCAAGTTCTCCAGATTAGTCGGCCAGGCCGTATTTGTTGCACATCTTTTCCAGCTCATCCATCGTGAGTGGCTTGGGAATCGTAAACATCTTGTTTTCGATGATCTTGCGGGCCAGTTCGCCATATTCCTTAGCCTGGTTGCAGGTTTCATCGTATTCCACCACGGTCTTTTTGTTGAATTCCGCTTTCTGGACAATGTTGTCACGAGGAACGAAATGAATCATCTGGGTGCCCAGGGCCTCGGTGAATTCCTTCATGAGGGCGAGCTCGTTGTCGGTCTTGCGGCTGTTGCAGATAATCCCACCCAAACGCACGCCACTCTGTTCGGCATATTTGAGCAAGCCTCTTGAAATGTTGTTTGCCGCATAAACGGCCATCATTTCGCCGGAAGCCACGATGTAGACTTCCTGGGCCTTGCCGTCGCGGATAGGCATAGCGAATCCGCCGCACACCACGTCGCCTAGCACGTCAAAGAAAGCGAAGTCCAGATCCGGGGTATACGCTCCCTGTTCTTCCATCAGGTTGATGGCGGTGATGACGCCGCGACCGGCGCAACCGACTCCCGGTTCCGGTCCACCAGATTCCACGCAACGGATGCCTTCGTAACCGACCTTGACCACCTTTTCTTTGGTGACCTTCTCTTCGCCCTCTAGGCGTAGGGTGTCCATCAGGGTCTCCTGGGGCTTGCCGCCTAGGATCAAGCGAGTGGAATCCGCCTTGGGGTCGCACCCGTGGATAAAGATTTTTTTGTGATAGAAATGAGCCATGGCTGCTGCGGTATTCTGCTGTGTAGTGGACTTGCCGATGCCGCCCTTGCCATAGAATGCGATTTTTCTTGTCATGTGTACTTTCCTCGTTGTTCAGGTCTGTTTTGTGGCTCGCTCAAGCAACCATTGTGCCAAAGGCGCGAAAAGCGTTATAACTTGCATCTTCCACTCCCTTTTTCACACTTATGTACAGTGCGAATGATGAAGCGTACGCGAATGTACGACTTCGTTCATTCCACAAGAATTTTCGGATGGGATTTGCGTACCATTCGGAACAAAGAGTTTTTGAAATGAACTTTTGCGAACAAAAGCCTTTTTTGATTTGATTTTCAGCATTTTTCCTTCCAAATTCACAAGGCCCTCTTTCCCAGGACGGGAGCTCATTTGCCTTTAATTGCAGAATCGTTCTCTTCCGTCAGGTAATGGCATGGAATTCGCAAAGAATCCCTGTAGTGCCTCTCTCTCAAGGAATGGAACATGCCCAATTCCCTTCATTCGTCTCTGTTGTCATTGGAATCCCATCCCTGTTTCCATGCGCCAGCCCGACATACGCATTCTCGTATTCATCTTCCTGTCGCACCGCGTTGTAATGTTCAATGCCGTTTCTGCGATCGGAAGTATTCTTGCGTGAATGAGTCCCGTCCTGGGGTCACCGCCAAGGTGATGTCTCCTCAAGAGGCGCTGGAACACTTGAAATGGCATGTCGAGCGCCTGCCCAATCTTAGTGTGGTGGGAATCGCCGGTCCGGGCGATCCTTTCGCCAATGCGGATCTCACTTTGGAAACTCTGCGTCTGGTGCGTGCCGAATTCCCCAGTATGCTCCTTTGCGTTTCTAGTAATGGTCTAGGGGTTTTGCCTTACGTGGACGATCTGCGTGATTTGGAGGTTTCCCATACGACCATCACGGTCAACGCGGTTGATCCAGAGATCGGTGCGCGAATTTATGAATGGTTCCGCTGGGAGGACCAGACCCTGCGGGGACCCGAAGGCGCTGCGCTTCTGTGGGAAAGGCAGCGGGCGGCTATTCGTGCGTTGGTAAACGCGGGTATGCTGGTTAAGGTGAATACGGTTTGTGTTCCCGGTATAAATGATCATCATGTGGAACGGATTGCGCAGACAGTCGCAAGCTTAGGCGTTTCCTTGCACAATGTGATTCCCATGATTCCCACACCCAACACGGCTTTTGCCGATCTCCCCGAACCTAGTCTCGCGGAGATGTCGAAGATCCGCGCCGTGGCTCAAAAGTATCTGCCCCAAATGACCCACTGTGCACGTTGTCGTGCCGATGCTGTTGGTTTGCTGGGACAGCCCGCCCCGCATACGGTGGAATTTGCTGCGAAGTTGGATACAGATGTTTCTTTATCGCAGGCGCTATCGGCAGGCCCCTCTCCTGCTCGGCCTTATGTCGCCGTGGCCACGCAAGAGGGCTTGTTTATAAACAAACATTTAGGCGAGTCTAGGGAACTTCGTATTTATGATCCAGCCTCGCGGAGGCCCAAATTGGTGGATATTCGCACTTTGCCTGCGGAGGGCCCAGATCGGTGGGTGGCTTTGGCGGAATTGCTTTCCGATTGTTCGGCTTTGCTTTCCAGTGGTGTTGGCCCCGTACCACGGAGTGTTTTGGCTAGGGCTGGTGTTGCTGTACACATTGTAGAAGGCGCCATTCCCGATCGCCTTGCTCAACTTGCCTCGTTGGGTTTGCAGACGGAGCCGAATGTTCAATGTGGTACCGCGTGCCAAGGTGACGCGCAGGGCTGCGGTTAGGAGCCAGAATGAAAATTCGTATTGCCTTTGTCACCAACAGCAGCTCGGTGAGTTATATCGTTAGCTGGAATCCCGAGATGTCAGAGTTTATTCGTTTAAAAACCAAAAGGTATGGAGGCGACGTCAAAAAAAATCGGATTTATGATCTGTTGACTCAGGATCTGGAAACCCAAGGGGAACGTCTAGAACTCTCGGGGAATACGGTATTCTGCAAAAAGTATGGCTTCGAGAAAAAGACAGAGTGCCTCTATGATGCCACGCTGGAACATCCGGTTGAGGAAGTTGATTTCGGGACAATGGAGGAACATCTGCTTTGGGCCTATATCTGGGGTGAGTATCTAGTCAACGCAAGACTCGCAACAGAGTTTAAGGGTTTCGGCGCTGTCCAGGTGCCTCGGGATATGGATCTATTCCGCAAAAAGTATTGCGGGAAAATCGCTTGTGAGGATTGCTCTAGGAGAGAAAGCGATCAATGCTTCAAACGCTTGACTGCTTGAGAGGTAAAACTCAATGAGAAGGACCCAGATGCAACAACCCATCCTATTGGATACCACGCTACGCGATGGAGAACAAAGTCCTGGTGTGTATTTCACTTTGGACGAAAAGGTGCATTTGGCAATGGAGCTGGATCATCTCGGGGTTTCTGTGATTGAAGCTGGAATTCCAGGAATGGGCCGAGAAGAACAGGAAATGTTTCGCTGTCTGGAAAAGATGAATCTGCAGGCTGAGCTCCTAGCCTGGAATCGTCTCAATCGGGACGATGTCTGCGCGTCCCTGCAAGCAAATGTAAGCCATGTTCATTTATCCGTGCCCACGAGCCCACAGCTTTTATCCAAAAAAATTTGCAAGGATGCTTCCTGGATTTTTGCGCAAATGGATGATGTAATCGATTTTGCCCAGCGGGAAGGGTTGGTGGTTTCTTTGGGAGCCGAAGATGCCTCTCGCACAGACATCGCTTTTTTGGTCCAGGTGTTTCAGCACGCCCAGGACCTCGGGGTCGTGCGTGTGCGTTATGCCGACACCTTAGGAATTCTCACCCCAGGAAAGACGGCAGAAGTGATTCAGGCAGTCAGCCAAAAGTTACGGATTCCTATAGACTTCCATGGTCACAATGATTTCGGCATGGCCACCGCGAACGCTTGGGCGGCCTGGAACGCTGGCGCTCAAGTGATTTCCTGCTCTCTGCTGGGCATTGGGGAACGTGCCGGCAATACCGCTTTGGAAGAGTTTGTCGGTGTGGCCCATTTTTTAGAAAAATTTTTTCCGAATTTTAACTTTCATTCTCTACGCAATACCTGCTCGTCGCTCGCTTGTATGTGTAACCGGCCCTTTCCGCCACACAAACCTTTGTTTGGAAGTGACATTTATCGCCACGAATCTGGTATTCATGTTGATGGCTTGCTGAAAAGCAGCGAAAATTATGAATTTTTTCCGCCAGAAGAGGTCGGTGGCGAGCGCACTCTGGTGGTGGGTAAGCATTCCGGTCGGGCCGCAGTCAAGCATCTTGCTCTTGCGCAAGGTGTGGAGTTAAATGATGCCCAGGCACAACATTTTATTGATGAGTTGCGAACGCAGATGTCTTTTCGGTCGGGGGTCGATGCGGAAAGACAATTCAAGATTTTTCTCCAGGAGATACAAATTCTCAGTGAGGTCCAGTAGTGAATACCCTTCAGACAGTGGAATGCGAAAATTTGGTGTGCAGAGCCAAGGTCTTGCCTTTGCTTTATCGCATGGGTCGAATCATTACCGAAAGCGAAGACCTGCAAGAAACAACTCCTGTCCTGCTAAAAATTATGGAAGAACACCTTGAGGTCCGTTGCGTAATGTTGACTCTGTATCAACGCAACACAGGAACAATTTTTATTCACGAGAGCCTGGGTTTAACCGAGGAAGAAAAAGCCCGTGGCGTATACAACGTGGGGGAAGGAATCACGGGTAAAGTGGTGGAAAACGGGCAAGCAATCATCGTTCCAAAAATTAAGGATGAACCCAATTTTTTGGGGCGGGCCCGGAGTCGCAATAGTGAGGATTTGGATTCTTCGTTTATTTGCGTTCCTATTCGGCGAGGGAAAACGGTATTCGGAGCCCTGAGTCTGGAAAAGTTTTATATGGTTCCTGAAATTCTCCATGCGGATGTGGAATTATTAGACTTTTTGGCCTCCATTATTGCGCAGGCTGTGGAAATTTATTTACTCAAACATGAGGAAGTGGTCCATTGGGAAAGCGAAAATCGGCGCCTGCAGGATGCCTTGAAAAAACGTTTCCATCCATCTAACATTATTGGCAATTCTTCGGTGATGCGCGAGGTCTATGCGATGATCGAAAAAATCGCCAAGTCCCGGATCACCGTGTTGATTTTAGGAGAAAGCGGCGTTGGAAAAGAGCTGGTAGCCAATGCGATTCACTATAATAGTTTCTGTGCCGACGGTCCCTTTGTCAAGTTTAACTGTGCCGCCTTGCCAGAGAGCATTATTGAAAGTGAGTTGTTTGGACATGAAAAGGGCGCTTTTACCGGTGCCGATACGGCTCGTAAAGGTCGTTTTGAAGAGGCGGACGGTGGCACGATTTTTTTGGATGAGATCGGAGAGCTGTCTTTGGGTATGCAGGCCAAGCTGCTTCGGGTGCTGCAGGAAAAAACCTTTGAACGGGTCGGAGGCAACAAGTCCATCCGGGTGAACATTCGTATTTTGGCTGCCACAAACCGCGATCTTCAGTCGCGAGTCGCGGAAGGGAAATTTCGCGAGGACCTTTTCTATCGTCTCAACGTTCTTCCCATCACCATCCCGCCTTTGCGCGAACGGGGTAGCGACATCATCAATCTTTCCGATTATTTTGTCGTCAAGTTCGCCAAGGAAAACGATAAGAAGGTGACTCGTATTTCTACACCAGCCCTGCAAATGCTGATGAACTATTCCTGGCCGGGCAATGTGCGCGAACTGGAGAACGTCATGGAGCGTGCCGTCATCCTCTGCGAAGATGAGGTCGTTCATGGATACAACCTGCCACCCTCCCTGCAGGACGCGACCATTTCTGGAACCAGTGAGCGGTCCGCTTTGGATTCCAAGCTGGAAAGCATCGAATATGAATACATCGTGGATGCCTTGAAAAAGAGCCATGGCAACATGACCGAAGCCGCTAGAGAATTGGGCATGACCCGCCGCATCCTAGGGCTGCGTATGCAGAAGTACAAGATGGATTTCCGCCATTTCCGGAATTCGCAGACGAGTATGGAGTAGGGGGAAAAGAGGTTAAAAGTTAGAGGCTAAGAGTTGTGAGCACCTGATTGCGCTCTCCTGCGTACTCCGTGGAGTATATGTCTCCGTATTCAAGCATAGCTTTCCTCAGCTGAGGATATATGCCAGTAACGGCTAAAGCCTAACTGGCATATCAGAACGGAGATATCACCTTCAGGGCAATGCAACACGGCGTGTTTTTCGCGGAGTGTCGTGCTAAGCTTTGCGTTCTCCGCGTCTCCGTGTGAGACCTTGCACCACGACGTCTGCGCTGCGAACTTCATGCCGAGTCTCTGAAGCTTCTAACTTCTGACCTGGTTGCCGTTCAACGAGCTTGTCGCCCAGCACACGTTCTTTTCTGTACAAAATTTTTTAAAAAAAGTTCATGTCTGTACGCCTGTGCCCATGCAGGACGTTTTTTCGGGCTTTCCTGGCGTTTTGGACTTGGCACGTT
>DATIQS010000059.1:0-10924 GCA_035470605.1 Fibrobacteraceae bacterium | reverse complement strand
CATGGATGCCCAGAGGCGTTTTGATCCTATGAGTCACCTGGCGTACAATTCCTTCCAGCTCCCAAGTGAGCGCCATTCCTCCATTGGTATCACAGAGCACAATGCAATCTGCGCCCCCTTGTGTCGCGGCTTCCAGTGTTCGGAGGGCGTAATCTGGATTCGCCTTGTAGCCATCGAAAAAGTGCTCTGCATCGTAGAACACCTTTTCGGAATGCCGTTTCAGGAATTCAATGCTCGATCCGATCATATCGAGATTTTCTTCCAGGGAGGTCTTAAGAACCTCGGTGACATGCAAATCCCAACTCTTGCCGAAAATGGTTTTGACTGGGGCTTCCGACGAGACCAGGTCATTCAGAAATTGGTCCTTGTGGGGGGCGTGCCCTGGGCGACGGGTGGAGGCGAAGGCCGCGATTTGGATATGCTTTAAACGTAAGCCTTTGACCTTTTGGAAATACTCAAGATCGGTGGGGTTTGAGGAGTTAGGCCAGCCCCCTTCGAGATAATCAATGCCAAAGGAGTCGAGTAGACGGGTCGCTTGCAACTTATCCGCTAAAGTGAAGTTTACGCCTCTGGCCTGGTTGCCATCGCGCAGTGTGGTGTCATAGATCTCGACATTCATGGGCCTCAAAAATACATATCCATGCCCATCCGGGCATTTTCTAACTTTCTCCAAAAACAAAGAGGTCCCAAACATGCAAAATCTCCTGCAAAGTCCATTATTCCCCATGGTGCTCATGTTCGTGGTCCTGTATTTTTTTTTCCTGCGTCCCAAGCAGAAGGAAATGCAGAAGGCCGAACAAATGCGCAAAAATTTGAAAAAGGGGGACAAGGTGGTGACGGTCAGTGGCCTCTTCGCCACGGTCCATCAGGTCAATGATCATTCTGTGGTGCTTAAGGCCGAAGAAAATGTGAAACTTGAGTACGAAAAATCCGCTGTCGCTCGTGTGTTGGTGGATAAAGTGGAAGAGAAGAAATAAGTCGGACCAGGGAAAATCATGGGCAGACTAGATATTCGAATTTATGGGGACGAGGTTTTGCGCCGCAAGGCGGAACCCGTAAAAACGATCACCCCGGAATTGGTGGAACTCGCCAGGGACATGCTGCAGATTATGTACGACGCTCCTGGGATAGGCCTTGCGGCTCCTCAAGTAGGAGTCCCCATCCGGCTTGTGGTCATTGACGTCGCCAAAGAAGACGAGCCCGCTGAGCCTCGTATCTATTTTAATCCAGAAGTCACCCCAGAAGAGGGGGAGAATCCCATCATCCTGAAGGAGGAGGGATGCCTCTCTGTGCCAGACATCTGGGCGGAGGTCCCCCGTCCTGAACGCGTGAGCATCAAGGCCCAGAACGAAAAGGGTGAATGGATTGAGGAACACAATGTAGGCGGAATGCTCGCCCGTTGTGTGCAGCATGAAGTGGATCACCTAGATGGGACGCTCTTCGTCGATCGGATCTCTGCGCAGGATAAGGCGCGTTATCAGAAGGACCTTCGGAAAATGGTCAAGCAGCAGAAGGGATTGTAATCTTGCGAGGGGCGGCGTTCTGGAGCGGGTTTCTCGCTTTGCTTCTTGGGTGTGCCCCCTTGCCCGAATCCCGTCCAGAGCCTTCTCCTTCTGCGTCGACGCAAACCTCTCCTTCAGAAGACTGGCGTTTACATCCACTCTCGACGCCTCCCTTGCCCGAATTCTCTTCGACCTCGTCTTCCTCTGTCGTCATTCGGAATTTGGATCCCCTGCCTAGCTTTGATGGTCCCCTAAGTTCCTCATCCCCGTCCAAAGCATCCTCCAACGGGCTGCCCGAATTTGGTGAGGAAATACCGTTAGCTGCGCCCCTGGTTAATTTCGTGCGGGAACCCATTCCTGAAATGTACCGGCGTGACATTCGTGTAGGTTTGACCGTGGGCAAGCGTGTCCAAAATTTGGGTTGTGATGGTTTTTGCCGAGTAACATTGGAGCCGGGGAGCCGGGGACGGGTCTCCAACACCTTGCGGGCTGAAATCTCGGGGAAACGTTTGATCCTGTCTGACCCAGAAGGACATCGTTATTCCTCAAACACTAACGTAGTTCGACTCGAGGCCTGGGAGCCCGGAGGACTAGTTCGACTGGATGGGAAAAATTATCGGGGAATTCTGGAGGTCGGGATTTATAACGGGGCGTTACGCGTGGTCAACGAACTGCCCGTAGAATCTTATCTACAAGGCGTCGTCCCCAATGAAATCGGGCATCTAGATAGCACCATGGTCGAGGCTCTCAAGGCGCAGGCGGTCGCGGCTCGAACATACGCCTACCGTCACTATCTTTCGCGATCCTCACAGGGCTTCGATGTCTACGCTGATGTCCGAGACCAGGTGTACCAGGGGGTGGATGGGGAATCTTCTTTAGCAAATCAAGCCATCTTAGCTTCCTCTGGAGTGGTGATTCTGTGGAACCATCAGTTGATTGAAGCCTACTATCACTCTACCTGTGGAGGCCAGACGGAATCTGTATCCACTTGGAAGCGAAATCCTGTGCCATATCTTCGCCCTGTGGTGGATTTGGATTCGACGGGAGCCCCGTGGTGCGCCTTGTCCAGCTATGCAACATGGAAATATTACATCACTTGGGGTGATTTATCCCGTATCGCGAAACGCTATCTCGCCACCACCAATCCCGAACCTATGCTGAATTTCCATGAGATCCGCCACATCAAAATTTTGGACCGCAACCCGGGAGGGCGGGTTGGGCGACTCGAAGTCTCCACCGATCGAGGAGTGTTCCTCGTGACCGGCGATAAAACTCGCTGGTTTTTCCGTGATCCACGCAACCCGGAGAAGATTTTACCCAGCGCCTGGTTTGAAATGGAGCAGAACTCACAGGGGATCACCTTGCGGGGGCGTGGCTTCGGGCATGGAATCGGACTCTGCCAGATGGGGGCCCGAGCCATGGCCAAGGCGGGGCGGAACTATAAAGACATCCTCCAGCATTACTATTCCGGTGTGGAGCTTTCAAAATGGCAGTAAGGGATCGGATCCCCTCTTGGACTTGTTTTTCCGGGGCCAGCCTGGAACAGCTCACTTCGGCTATGGATATGTACCTGGGAAAGCAATGCGTGTTAACAATTCCTCATTCCAGTCATAAAAAATGTGAAACGCAGCAAACTTCCCCCCATTGGTCTTTTCTTTTGACGTTGGATTCCAACTTGACTTTGGAACTTGGTGGGAGTTCTTTTCCTAGTGTGAATGGTACTTTATATGGAATACCCCCTCAAACGCCCTATCTTCGAATTCAGCATTACGCAACGTCCTGTTTCTATAGCTTTTTGTTTGAACGAACGTGGACTGAGCATGTTGTAAAAGAGGTATTGGGATTGACTTTGCCGAATACGTGGTGCTGTGTACCCTGCCACGGTACCGGTTTGCGTTTCCTTATACGAAAATTTATGGAAAAGTCTTCCAAGGAAAGTGTCTCGGCTGATTTTTCCTCTGCAATAGAGTTGATGCTGCTAGATGATCTTCTTTGTCCTTTGTGCTCCGACGGAACCGAAAAACGAGCGGCTTCCTATGTATATCCAGAATCTATGGCTGAAGTCATTGAAAAAATTCAGCGAGATTGTTGTTCTGTGGATTTAAACGTTGCAAATTTGGCTCGTCGGTCTGCAATGTCAGAGAGAACGTTTTTACGTAAATTTCGCCAGGCAACTGGCATGTCTCCCAAACATTATATTCTCTCCTATCGGATGGCGCGGGCCCGAGTGGCAATTGATCAGGATCCCGGAAAACCACTGGCGCAGATTGCCCTGGACTGCGGGTTTTATAACCTATCCCATTTTTCGAGACTGTTTTCACAATTCTATGGGTATGTTCCTAAAAATGCAAAAACAACGACGGATTTATGAAAAACATTGGCTGCTTTGTCTATTCTATTTTTAATATATGGCTGCTACTCTTTATTCAAAAGAAGAATCAGAGGAGTTACATGATCCCCACGAAATGTCTTTCTTTTGTTTTTTTGCTGGTATTTGGTATTTCCCTGGTTTGGGCAAATAACATGAATACTGGTGGCCAAAAAGGTGTATCTCGGACGGTTTCCACGTGGCAGCTTGGTCAGGGTACCTTTAATGGAGGGGTTAGCGTCCTTGGGAATTATGCGTATCATGGAATTGAGTATACGGATGCGAATGGCGTTTTTCATAAGGAATCCCCTTGGCTTTTATCGCAGGATGCCTTCTTAGGCCTGGGTTTGACCAATTGGGCTGATTTTAGCGTGGACATGCCTTTTTATCAAGATTTTTGGGATGGCCGAAAAACCTATGGAGTGGGTGATGTTGGTGCTGCATTGAAGTTGGAGCATGTGGGATTAGATAAAAATGCCCCCCTCCGTGTTGCCTATCTGGGGCGTTTTTCCTTTCCTACGGCAAGCAAGGGGGAAGGCTATTTCTTGCGTCATTCTTATTACAGTTATCAAGAGTTGGCTTCGCAGTATGGAAAGTATTCCTATGGAGCTGGTGGTGTTCGTTTTCAACCTCAAATCATCTGGACCATTGATTTTGAGAAATTTCCTGGAAGGACCCCTTTCTCCATTAATGGAAATATTGGCCCCAATGTATACCTGACTACAAAAGAACGTGCGAATCAGGGTTCTAGTGCGGCCGTGGTTTGGGCTTTGTCTTTTGATTATGAACCCATTCGTTATGCCCTTTATACAGAGTTTTCTGGTGAAATTTTGTTCCAGAACATCGAAGAAGGAACAAATCCTTTGAAAGACGCCAATAAAAACGTGTTCCTGTTTACTGTAGGAGCCGCAAAGAAATTTCAGTCGGGATTGCGTACGGATTTGGCTTTTGACTTTTCTCTATGTGATCGGGATAACCGTACCATTTTGTATACATCCGATGATGTGGACGGACTTGTGGATGCTGGCGATAGTCTGAAATATACCATTCCGGGGACCCCTCGTTTTGGTGCTCGTCTTACCCTGTCTTATCAGAAACGCGGAGAAAGGGCGAAGTACGCTCTGGGACGTTTCTTTGGGAGCCCTGAGGATACGGTTCGTGTTACTGTGGTGAAGTATGATACAGTTAAGGTGATTAAAAACGATACGGTAGTCGTGACAAAAACCGATACCCTAAGGGTTCGCGATACACAAGAACCTCAATCTATTATTCAATACGGGGTTGTGATTTTCCGGAATCTCAATTTCCGTGTTAATTCAGCAAATCTTCTTCCCAGCGCCTATTCTGTTTTGGATAATATCGCAGCGTCGATGACGCGTTTCCCTGAGGTGAAAATTGAGGTACGTGGATATACCGATATTTCGGGTGATCCACATAAAAATTTGGCCCTATCTTCCGATCGCGCAAAAGGCGTTATGAATTATCTGATTTCCAAGGGGATCTCTGCGGATCGCCTGCGTTCCTATGGGCTCGGTGATGCCGATCCTATTGCGGACAACAGCACAAGCGAAGGTCGGGTATTGAATCGCCGCGTGGAAATAAAGCGTGTGGATTCGTTTAAGGATTAATACACTACTACAAGAAGGGAGAAAAACCATGAGCACAAAGAAAAAATTTTGGTTGTCCGTTGGGACAGCGGCTGTTGTTTTCGGACTGGGGGCGTGCTCCAGCGGATATGATGCCGAATCCACCTTGTCTGCCTTGGAGGCTTCCACCACCAAGGTTAATACAGAGGCGGATTTGCCAACCTGTGATACGAGCACGATTGGTGACTTCTATTATGTGATCGCCGATTCTGAGTTTGTGTATTGCAATGGCTCTTCTTATCAAAGCATGAGCACCACCATTTCTAGCTGTGTTGTGACCTCCGATTCGGTTGGTCTCATCGTGAGTTGTGATGGACAAGCGATTGACACGATCATCAATGGCGTTGATGGCACCAATGGTGCGGATGGTTCTAGCTGTACGGCGGTCTCGGATTCCGTCGGTGTCATCGTTTCCTGTGGTGGTGAGGTTATTGACACGCTCACCAATGGAAAAGATGGTGCGGATGGTTTGGATGGTACAAGTTGTTCCGCTGTTTCTGATTCTGCGGGTATTATTGTTAGTTGTGCGGGTGTCGTTATCGATACAATTGCAAACGGTGTTGATGGCACGAGTTGTTCAGCCATTTCTTCTGACGTCGGTGTGATCATTTCTTGTGCCGGTACGGTAATTGATACGATTACGGATGGTACAGGCTGCTCGGCTACGATTACGGATGCTGGGCTTGTGGTTTCCTGTGGCTCCGTGCAAGATACGATCACTGATGGATTAGATGGTCTAGATGGAACTGATGGGACCAATGGAACAGATGGAACCAGCTGTTCTGCGATATCCTCTACAGTCGGTGTTATCGTTTCTTGCGGTGGTGTTGTGATTGATACCTTGACCAATGGTGCGGATGGGCAAAGCTGTGTAGCGAGCAAAGATTCTGTTGGATTGGTCATCACTTGCGGTTCCGTTGTGGATACCATTACGGATGGAGTTAGTTGTACTGCGGATGAAATTGATGAGGGACTGGTCGTTACTTGCGGTTCTGTGGTAGATACGATTCTGGATGGAACCAATGGAACTGGTTGTTCTGCGGAAAAAGACTCTACGGGGTTGATTATCACCTGTGGTTCTGTGGTAGACACTATTACGGATGGTGTTGATGGCACGAGTTGTTCCGCAACTCTCGATACAATTGCGGGGGGTGTGGTTATTTCTTGTGATGGAACACCGATTGATACAATTAAAGATGGCGTAGATGGTCAGGACGGTTCCAATGGTATCGATGGGCTTGATGGCGAAAGCTGTTCTGCTACATCCCTGGAAGGCGTTGGCGTCGTGATTTCCTGCGGTGAAACTGTGATCGACACCATTTCCGATGGAACAAGCTGCACGGCAGAAAGCACTTCTTATGGCTTGGTGGTTTCCTGCGGAGGAGAAATTGTGGACACCATTACGGACGGTGTAGATGGTCAGGATGGTGAAGATGGTGAAGATGGTGAAGATGGTGTTTCTTGCACTTTGGTGGATCAAGGGCATGGTGTGATTACCCTCGTATGCGGAGAAACGGTTACCACTTTGTATAAGGCCCTTTGTTATGATTATGCCACGGGAGAAAGCCATCCCTATGATCCTGCAACAGAACGTTGCACGGACTATCATGTGGAACGTCAATGTCAGACGGACGACTGGTTCGATCCCCGGGATCATTTTTGCGATGCTCGTGATTTCCGTATCTATCCCTTTACCGTGATTGGCGGACAGGCTTGGATGAGCGAAAATTTGGAATTCCAGGGAGAAAACGGAACTCTGTTTGGTAAGGATGAACAGGTTTCTGGAATGGGTCGTTACTACTCACACGAAGAGGCTTTAGGGGGTGAACTTTGCCCAGAAGGCTGGTCTGTTCCTTCTAAGGCTCAATGGACAACGCTGCGCACTTATATCGCTGGTGACGGAAACCTTGATGCGGGCGGTCAGGAAGGGGATTTCCTGAAGGGCTCTTATGGTGAATATGATAGCTGGAATAGTTCCCTTCCGTCATCGGAAGCGGATCACTATGAGTTCCACGCCTATCCTGCGGGTTATTTGGATGCTGAAGGGGAGTGGGAGAATGGGGAAACTCATGCCTTCTTCTGGGCTTCTAATTCGGAAGAGGGTGAGGGTTATGCTCCTTCCTTGAACGACGAGGATGCTGAAATGCATATCGCCACGACGTTGCCACAAGAAGATTATGTGCCTTTGCGTTGCATTCGTAATGCGACGATCACTGAGCAGTCTGAAGGTTACTAAGTATCCTCTGTGTTTTAAATCCTATTTTGGCTCCGCTTTTGCGGGGCCTTTTTTATGGATAATCCTTATGGCACCTTTAAAAATTGGTTTGCGGCCATGAAATCAAGCGAGACAAGCAAGAGCAGGAACGAAAAGTGGCCAATTCCACACAGTGAATATGGGTCTGTAGGCAAACGGAGTCGCGTAGTTTATCGGATCGATTCGACCACGATACGCTCAAATGATCCGGCGATGTCGCTAACGCGACCAAGGCTGGAACTTGGATATTTGCCTGCAATCGAGCAAGCCCGAACAGGCAGATCATCTTGTGTCTCAATGCTTTCGGGCTTCATTCCCACGCACCCTCCTCTGCTCCAGGTGAACGAAACTCCGGCTATCGTTCGCAATGCCTCACGAGACCCCCGCGATGTCGTCAGTCGGATCGAAAGCATAGTCATTACAGACTCTATCCTTCCTGATTTGTCCGTTCATGCTTTACATGATTGCGGACACTCGTGTACAACTGCGGGATTTAGGTTAAATGTCCCATCAAATGGCCGTTATTCGCCACGTTGAGTGGCAAACTATTGCGATGAGTCATAGCCGATTTTATAGAAAAAAAGTTTTTAGAGTTCCCTTGCATTGTTCCAACTTGGAACCCGAATTGTTTCATTGGCGAAATATTTTACAGAAACATGCGAATGGATGATGTCTCTTTGATTTTGTTTGCTCGATCGCAGGACCTTGTTGCTCAGATGAAGGTGGTTTTTTCAAAATTGCCTGTTTTTTCCTCAACTTTAGGACACTTAATCAATCCAGAGAGCGACGTCTTGGAAGAATTAGCCTCATCGCGTCGTTGCCTATTTTTTGTGGAGTTGCAGAGTCTCTCGGATCAGAATGGCATGGATTGTGTGAACGAAATCCATCAGCGTTTTCGTCCAATGGGGCATCAATTAGTGTTGATTGTGAATTCTGGTACTGATTTTTTGGATCTTGCCATTCATTATGAAGCTGGAAATATTCTGTTTTGGGAGAATCTGGAGCCGACGACAGTTGGTGCTTTGGTTCGACGCTTAATGGGGAGTGATTTTTTTGGATTCGCTCCTTTTTTCCCAAATTCATGGCCTGTATATGAGCAACAGGTTTCTTTGACCGGGACTGTAAATCGTAACGGTCTTGTGGAGGCTTTGTTTCACGGACTTTTGGATCATTTGGATGGCTTATTGCGTCATCGTTTCTTAAGCCAAATGTCAGAATTGTTGACCAACGCCTTTGCATACGGGGTTTTGGGGATTACACCAGAAGAACGGGATGGGCACATTCTGTATATTCCTTCCCAGATCACAATTCCGGTAGGGCGTGAAGTGGTGGTGTCCGTTGTCTGTGATGAAGAAAAATATGGCATTTCGGTGAAGGATCCCGGAGGCGCACTTACCTTGTTGCGGGTATTGCAGAAATTGCGTCGCCACAGTCTGATTCCAGGGAGAAAATCGCCCCTCGGGGTTAGTGATTTGACCGGTCGTGGGCTTTTTATTGTTAGTCGTCAGACCCGTTTAGTGATTAATGTGCTTCGGGGTGTGCAGACCGAGGTGATTTTGCTTTCCTATTTCCAGGAGGAGCGGAATCGTTACCAATCTTTGATTATCAACGAAAAATATCCGATGCCGGAAACGTAAAATTCACCCTAACGACCGCAGTTGTACACACCGTGCATATGTGCCAGTAACCGCTAAAGCTGAACTGGCATATCTGGAAGGATAGAGCTTGCCCAAAATCATGGAGTTTCAAGGGGCCATCCCTGCCCCCAACCCTTCGGGCTTGTTTGCAAACAAGCTCAGTCTTGCCATCTATGGCATTTGGTGTGCAAGTGCCAAGGTGTGTGTGCGAAATGAGGGGAGAGCCATTGAAAAACTGAGATTATGGCAAGATTTATTCGGGCTACGATTGCACCTCCCTGCTTAAATCTCGTTCGCAGCGACCTCGATGTTTATTTTTAAAGGTGCCTTTGTGGCAATTCGTAATCGTATCACGACTTTGGTCACCCATAAAAGTTGTATATTTGCCGCACTTTCGGGGATATAGCTCAGTTGGTAGAGCGACGCGTTCGCAATGCGTAGGCCAGGGGTTCGACTCCCCTTATCTCCAGTCAGCAAAAAGCCAGTTTCCTTACGGAGAGTAAGCGAGACTGGCTTTTTTCGTTCCCTTATGGTGCCATTTTGTGCCAAAATTTTCATGGCATAGATTGCGAGTCTCCGCCGGGTTCCTCGTCTTTCGCATCCATACACTGGCACCAGTTACGGAAAAGGGGAAGGGGCTCTTCATATCTCCTAGTTTTGGAATCACAACAGACCAAAAAGGAGAACCAAATGAAGAACCAAATGAAGAACCCCAGTGCAGAATATACCACTTCTACAGGCGTCCTGGACATGCTTGTGGAGCAAGGACCCGATGCGATCCTTGAACTGTTTCGAATCATGATGAATGAGACGATGAAGGATGCGCAGGCTGGGATTTCAGAGTACATGAACTTTTTCAACGAAAAAAGAATCCATCAGCATCTTGCGTACAAGACACCAGACCAAGTATATTTTGATAACCACGAGGAGAGGATGTTGGCTTAGGATCTAACTTAAACATAAGCCATCCATGTCCGGGACATGGGGACCACCTCACTAAAACCGGAAATCCTAAATCGGTGAATTGAGGAAAATTTATCTCGGCGTTGACACAGTTTTTACCCACACAAAGCAAAGCCGTTTTTGATAACATTATACATTTCTGTGTAAAGTTAAACTCTTTTACACGCATTTTAAGCAAAAACACTCTTTTCCATTCCTGGTTGGATGAATGGTAATTAGTTTCCTCTAAATACACTGAAATTTTTTGAATCACATACAAAAAGGAGGTCCTGTGAAAGCTCAACTTTTCACAAAAAGCGCTCTCATTCTGCTTTCTGTCGGAGCAATTTGGACATTTGCTGCCGAAGGGGATGCCTACACTTGGCCGACATACTCATCCACGCTCAATTACAACTTCAAGGATGCGGGGCTGAGCTACAGCAAGCCAACAAGCGACGTCAGTGGAACTTGCGTGAGCGCGGCCACAAGCGACGATGGGGTATATCACGGAGAGTATTGGGCGTTCTATCATGGCTCCAACAAGAACTCATTGGTTACGGAAGCGGCAATTACAC
>DATIQS010000058.1:0-1932 GCA_035470605.1 Fibrobacteraceae bacterium | reverse complement strand
TGCAAATGCTGAGGAAGGAATGCACAATTGTACCACTGTCCTTGAAGATAGAGATTCACCTGGTGCATCTCGGGACTTTGCATTTGGGCGAGAGGTTGCAAGGTAAAAATCGTGGAGAGTTTTTCCAGGAGTGATGCCGCGTTCAGGCCGTTCCAGGTTTTGAGAAGACGGTTGTAGTCTAAAATTTTCAATTGGGTGGAGGGGAAAAGGATCGCCTGGAATCGATTGTATTCCTCATCGCCCTTGTGAGCTGGATTGGCGGCTGCCCGTGCTTGTGCGGAACGTGCACCCGCAGCAGAGCGGTGGTGCCCATCGGCGATATAAGCGAACTCAATTTGCGAAAAGGATTGACGCAGGGCTTCCATCAAGGCGGGATCAGCGATTTGCCAGACAGTGTGTCCAATCCCATCCTCCGCAGTGAAATCATACAAAGGCTTTTGTGCACAAGCCTTGGAGAAAAGGTCGTATTGTCCCGCATCGCGGTAGGTGAGAAACACAGGACCGGTTTGGCAATTGGTGGTGAGGATATGCCGCAGGCGGTCCTCTTCCTTGTCCGCGCGTGTCAACTCATGCTTCTTAATTGTGTTATCGAAATATTGCGCCGCCTCCACGCAAGTGACCAGACCATACTGAGACCGCCCCTGCATCGTCTGACGATAAACATAAAAGCAAGGCGTTGAGTCCTGAACTAGGATTCCTTCCTGTTCAAAGTGGTCCAAATTTTCGCGCGCTTTTGCATAAACGGCGTCTGCATGTACATCCACGGATTCGGGGAATTCAATTTCGGAACGGGTGACGCGAAGCATGGAATGCGGATGCCCTTGAGCCATGCGGGCGGCCTCTTGGCGGTTCATCACGTCATAGGGAAGGGAGGCGACTTGGGGAGCCAGGTCAAGTCTGGGGCGAACGGCTCGGAAAGGATGGATGCGGATCATAGTTGCTCCTTTGTGGATGACGTAAGGCCCGCTGGCGCAAATAATTGAGCCTGCGTTGACGGACGATAAAGCCAGTGATGATCCCCCCCAGCAAGGCGGTGCCCAATGCGACGATGGCGGTGCCTGCCATGAAGGCGAAAAAATGCTCCCGGGCAGTTCCCAAGAACCAATGAAATTTGTCTCCCAGATTGGACCAAGTGACGGTTTGGACCTCTGCAAGGAATCCACGACCTAGATGGGGCTGCGGGTGAAAGGTTCTTTCGCCAATCCAATAGCCTAATGGGTAGAAGATGGTGAAAATCGTTGGAGGCGTGGCGATAAAAGAACTGAGTGCCCCTGGGGCTTTGGGGAGGTGTAACAGGGCAAGCACTCCCACGGTGAGGATCAGGGCAAAGCCCCAAGTGGGGAGAATTCCGATGAAGATACCGATGGCCACAGAAAGGGAAACCTCCAAGGGAGGGCGGCGTTTTGGAAACAACCGGTGCCAGAGATAATTGCGCAGGCGTGCCGCTCGTGAACGTACTGGGCCGGTAGTCGGTTGGCTCATGGCCGCAAAAATAGATAAACCAATCTGGGGGATTGTCCGTTAAAAGGTCTCGGCTTCTGGACAGATTAGATGAGAGGGTAGGCTAGAACCATTCCAAACATTTTCTCTCCACAACTTTCCCTTCTCCGCAATAGCTATCTTCTATTCATGTGTTTACCAAGGATTGCCTCCTTTCTCTTGTTCTCTGGTTTGCTTTGGGCAAACGACATCTCTAGTCGCATCACTTCCAGTTCGAGTGCTTCGGTTTCCTTCGAGGGGCAGACCGCTGCTTGGATTACGCTGGAAGGGGATGTGGACCAAGGGATGGCCGACTACACCAAACGAGCCATCAACGAGGCGATGCGCACCCATCCTGACGTGGTTGTCTTCGAAATCAATACCTTTGGAGGCCGTCTGGACGCCGCCTTTGAGATCGTGGACACCATCACCGCCATCCGTAACGCGCAGACC
>DATIQS010000057.1:0-4474 GCA_035470605.1 Fibrobacteraceae bacterium | reverse complement strand
CTGGATGTCCGCGAGGGAGAGATCTTCGGTTTCATCGGTCCCAATGGGGCTGGAAAATCCACCACCATCAAAATCCTCGTCGGTTTGTTACGCCCCACTTCTGGAGACGTTTCCGTGCTTAGCCATTCTCCAAGGGATCCAGAGGCGAGGCGAGGACTTGGCTTTCTTCCAGAACAGCCATACTTTTACGATTATCTAACAGGCTACGAACTCTTGTGCTTTTACGGAACGCTTAGCGGCTTACGGGGGACAGAACTTAAACAGCACATTCAATGGGCCTTGCAATTGCTTCATGCCGACCACGATTGGATTCACCGTCGGCTGCGCACCTATTCCAAGGGAATGATGCAACGCGTGGGTCTGGCTCAAGCGATCCTCGCCCGTCCACGTCTTCTGATTCTGGATGAGCCTATGAGCGGCCTAGATCCACTGGGACGACGCGATGTACGCGAAGCCATTCTCTCCTTGAATCGCGAAGGGTGTACCATCTTCTATTCTAGCCACGTCCTTTCCGATGTGGAAAGCATCAGCCACCGCGTGGCCATGGTGATTGACGGAGCAATTGTTCGCCAAGGCACCATCGAAGAAGTAACGGCAGAAGACGGATTGGAGTACCGGGTCCGGACGGATAAGGCTTGTCAAAATTTGGAGCTCGCTGGGGTACGATCCCTGAGTCCGCAGGAATTTATCTGTGCGAAAGCTTCCGTTCGTGATCAGTTCCTCTCCTTGTGTGTATCCCAGGGGATTGGCGTGGAACTCCTGGAAAATCATCGTCCCTCTCTGGAGGACATCCTAACCCGGGAAGTCTCCAAGGAGGGCGTTCATGGATAGTTTACGCCGAATTGCCGCCATTGCCGCAAACACGTATCGCGAATCTGTTCGTGATAAGATTCTCTACAACATCGTTTTTTTGGCCATTGGCCTTTCCGTATTCAGCGTGGTACTCGGAGCCTGGTCGGTCTTTGACCGCGCCCTAGTAATCAAAAGCACCACGATTTCTCTCATGTCTCTAAGCGGCCTGTTGATTGCCGTATTTGTGGGAATATCCCTCATTCAAAAGGAAATTCAGCGCCGTACCGTTTTCACGCTGCTCTCCAAGCCCATGCGCCGCCCAGAATTCCTCCTGGGGAAATATCTCGGGCTTCTCGCATTGATGGCGACCCATCTAATTTTGCTGACCGGCGTGTTTTATTTCATTCTGTGGGTCACGGGAAGCGGCCCGGAACTTGGCCTGTTACGCGCCGTCTATCTGGTGTTTTGGGAATTGGCGATCCTTGTGGCTGTAGCCATGCTCTTCAGTTCCTTTAGTACGCCTGTGCTCAGCTCCCTGTTCACGCTTGGAATTTATGTGGCCGGCCATTTGACGGATCAGCTACTGGCCCAGGTACGCTTTGTACAGAATCTCGCGGAGGGAGGCATCGGGCAACAACACGCCGCATTGATGGAAACGGCAGCGCTTTGGGCGCAGCGTCTGCTCCCGGAATTATATCGCTACAACATCAGTCATCAGGTAGTCCATCATCTGACTCTATCCCCCGGTTACATGCTTTTTTCGACTTTATATGCAATTGGTTATATCGTAATCTTGTTAGGAATCGCGGCTTGGTGGTTTGACCGGAGGGACTTCCTATGAATAACGCCCTACTGGCCAAAGTTCTGCTGGCCAATGGGCTAGCTACGAAAGAGCAAGTCCAGGCGCACTGGTCTAAGGTCTCGGAAAGTCAGGACATCGCCTCCATTCTTCGCGATGCAGGTTTACTAGATGCATCCGTTCATCGGCAGGTACTCTCCTTTGTAACGCAAATGGAGGCCCCACATCCTCCACCGCCTTCCCCAGCCGTTTCACAACAATCGCGATCCATTTCTCAGCCACAGTCCGCACCACCACCACCGCCGCCGCAAGCTAAGGTTGTTCCACCTCCCCCTACCAGTTCTCCTTCGCCGTTTTCGACGGAGTTTGTGGTGGAAGGGAATAATCCCTACGGAGGGAGTTTCGCTGGGGAAATGGCGGAAGAGATTCATTGTGTTGAGGGTTTGCAGGAAACCCGAATGGATGATTTCCGGCCAACTGCCTCCATCCCTATCGTGGGAAGCGATACCGACACGGAGGCGCATACCTCTCCATCACCCCAGCTCCCCGCCTCGGATTGGCTCTGCGATTTTGGCGAAGGCATGGCACGTCAAGCAGTTGCAATCCCCATGGAGCCTCCCACCCATTTGGATGCATTGTTGGCGGCGGCTCGTGAGATGGGTTGTTCAGACCTTTATCTGACCCCAGGGACTACGATCTGGGGACAACTCGCTCAAAATTTACGTCCCTTAGGGGAACAGCCTTGTTCCGGGGCTGACGTACGGCAGTGGTTTAACGAGGCAATGGAACGTGTTCCTGCAGGGCTTATTCTCGATCGGAACCAGAATCTCCGAGTGGCTTTCGCCATTCCTGGTGCCGGGCGCTTTCGTATGGTCGTGACTTGGACCACAGAAGGCCCGGCCCTAGCGATCCGCATTGTCCCTATCCGACTCCCCTCCTGGAGAGAGCTGGGGATTCCCGAATTTTGCGAAGCCTGGTTACAGGAATCCCAAGGACTCATTCTGGTGAGTGGTCCCAATGGTTCTGGACGCTCCTCCACCGCTTGGTGTATGGCGGCAACCGTATTGAATTCCAATATTGGCCCACTCCAAGTCATTGCGGATCCATTGGAATACCTTTGGAACAATCCACGAGTCCTCCATACGCAGGTTGGACTTCACGGGTTGTCCGGGGAACAACTGATTCGCAATGCCATTGCACGGGGTGGACACTTCCTTCTCGTGGAGGATATGGCTGGCCCTGGAGAATTGGAGGCCATCCTAGATGCTGCAGAAAGTGGTTTTTTGGTCGTATCTACAATTCCTGGAATGGGAATTGCTGAAATTTTACAGGGAATCACACTACGTTTTACGGAAGAGAAGCGCAAACAAATATGGAAACGCCTGGTTCGATCGCTGAAGGGAATTCTGAACCAACACCTCTTCCCAAGCCTATCCTCTGGACAACCCGCCGTAGCCGCCTTTGGTGTCCTTGGCCTTTCCCCAACGTTGGTAACTCAAATGCGAGAACAGGATCTGGCGCAAATTACATCTCTTTCCTGTACCAAAGGGCCTCACTGCATCCCCTTTGAAGAATCTCTGAAATTCCTCGTGGAACAAAAACGCATTCCCACTGAGGTCGGAGCCAGTGCAATGCTCTCTGCCCGATCATCCGCGCTCGCAACCGGAGGCTCTCCATGAACCCACAAATGGAATCCTGGTTACGCCAAGCGCAACAATATTCTGGAGCGAGTCTTTGGTTGATGGAAGGCCACCCCCCCGTTCTCCGACGTGACCGACAGTGCCAGGAGATTGCTGGTGCTTCCGCTCTAAATGATGAACTCTATCCCTTCTTTCGTAGCTACCTGGATTCCAAGTTAAAACATCAATTGGATCAGAATGGCTTCTGCCGCTTCCGCCATGTTTCTCCAAAAGGAATGGTCAGTCGGACGGATCTATTTCGAGAAGCTTCTGGTTGGGCAGCTGTTCTGCGGCCCTACCTACCTGCTCTTCCCCCCTGGGATTCCTGGCAAGCCCCCCCCTCTGTCAATGCATTACAATCCATTCGTCAGGGATTGATCCTTTTTTATGGGCCAGAATATTCATGCACGACGACGCGGATGAGTTCATTTGCTCAAAATTTATGTGCAACACACAAACAGCGAGTCCGGCTTCTCGATCGCACACCAGAATGGAACATCCATGCAGGAGCCTCTTTGCTGGTTCAAGGCGTTGGCTCTCGATCCTGGACGGAGGACGTATCTGCCTCTTTAGGATCGGGTACGAATCTCTTCCTCTTTGGAGATATAGAACCCACGGATCTGGAAGACGTTTTATTCGCAAGTTTTCATGGAGCTCTTGCACTTGCGTGCTTACACGCATCATCCACCGCTGGAGTTGCGGAGCGATTGGGCTCTTCGCAATCGTTGTTGATGACGCAGTTGCGAGCTATCGTTGGCTGCCATCTCATCCCAGCCCTCCAGGGAACTGGACGCTTGCCCGCATGGGATGTCCTTATCCCGAATTCCGAGGTGATTCAGGCATGGAAATCCGGTGACTATGCCAGGTTATCCCAGATGCAACAGGCATCTAGCCAAGAAGGCTCGATTTCTTTTGAAACTAGCCTTGCCGCTCTGGTACGACAAGGTCGCATTTCTCCACAAGAAGCCAGAAATCGGGTGCTAGATCCTTCACTTTGGGAAAACCGGGACACGGGCCTGTGATCTCCCGCAAGTTTTTTTGCAAAAGCGGACGGACGGACTTTTTTGCAGGGGTACAAGGAGCTAGTTTCTTTCTGAAATCAAATTTGGGTGGAATTCATGACTTTTTTTCGCACATTGACGGGATTCGCTGGAGTATTGGCCTTCAACGCCTGGTGCGAAACCATGGATTTATCGGGCCTGAT